>JANMYG010000291.1:0-11527 GCA_031381865.1 Betaproteobacteria bacterium
ACCGCACCCACCCGTCCGAGATCCGAAGTTGGTCCGGCACGACCTTGAACATCGTCTCGCATGCCGGACATCGTGTGATCAGACTCATTGGTCCGGGATTGTAGTGGTCGGGCAGGCGTGGTCAGGCGATTCCGGTCATCAGTATCCAGCCGTCGAGGGACGCCACCACGCCGAGCCGCATGTAGGGCGCATAGGCCGCTGCAAGCTCGTCGGCCTGGCGCTCCAGTATGCCCGCCAGCACGAGGTGACCACCGGGCGCAACCCGTGCACACAGCAGCGGGGCCAGTACCTTGAGCGGCGTCGCCAGGATGTTTGCCAGTACGGTGTGGTACGTACCCGATACCAGTTCGGGCGTGCCGCAGCGGATGACGACGCCATTGGCCAGCGCGTTGCGCTGTGTCGCGTCCACTGCCGCGATGTCGATGTCGAGCGCGTCCACTTCCGACGCGCCGTACAGTGCGGCGGCAATCGCCAGGATGCCGGAGCCACATCCATAATCCAGCACCCGACCCAGGGGGTTGGCAGACCCTTGCGTGGCGATCCAGCGCAAACACATGCTGGTGGTCGGATGGGTGCCCGTGCCGAACGCCAGTCCGGGATCCAGCCGGATGATGTGTTTCGCCGCGCCCGGCGGCTCATGCCAGGTGGGAACAATCCAGAAGTCCGGCGTGATCGGGACTGGCGCGAACTGCGCCTGCGTCAGACGGACCCAGTCCTGCTGCGCGACGGCGGCAATGCCCGCCAGCTGGCAGTCGGCGAAGAAATCCTGGGCCTTCAAGACGCTCGCCGCATCCTGCGCCAACGCCTCGGTCGCAAACAACGCTTGGATGCGCGAATGGCGCCAGCCGATTTGCGCAGGCACCATGCCGGGCTCGCCGAACAGGGCCTGCTCGGAGTCGGTCAGGGCGTCGGCGTCCTCGACGCTGACGCTCAGGGCGGCGAGCGCCTCCAGCGCGTCCGACACGTTTTCGACCTGATGCTGCGGGCACTGCAGGCTGAGCTCAAACATCGACCCCCCCCCATTCAGCGCTTGTGCTGCCCAAGCCATTCTTCGAGGTAGTGGATATTCGTGCCGCCGCCCGTGAACTTCGCGTCCACCATCAGTTCCCGATGCAGGGCGATGTTGGTGCTGATGCCCTCGATCACCGTCTCGCCGAGTGCGGTGCGCATGCGCGCCAGCGCCTGCTCGCGGGTATCACCGTGCACGATGATCTTGCCAATCATCGAATCGTAGTTCGGCGGTACGAAGTAGTTGGTGTAGGCATGGGAATCGACGCGAACGCCTGGTCCGCCGGGCGGGTGCCACATCGTGATCCGGCCCGGTGACGGCGTGAACTTGTAGGGGTCTTCCGCGTTGATCCGGCACTCGATCGCATGGCCGCGCAGTTCGATCTGGCGCTGCGTGAATGGCAGTTTTTCTCCGGCCGCCACCATGATCTGCGTCTTGACGATGTCGACCCCGGTAATGAACTCCGTGACCGGGTGCTCCACCTGCACGCGTGTGTTCATTTCAATGAAGTAGAACTCGCCGTCCTCGTAGAGAAACTCGAAGGTTCCGGCGCCCCGGTAGCCGATCTTCTTGCACGCGGCCACACAACGCTCGCCGATGCGTTCAATCAGCTTGCGCGCGATCCCAGGTGCCGGCGCCTCTTCGATCACCTTCTGGTGCCTGCGCTGCATCGAGCAGTCGCGCTCACCAAGGTAGACCGCGTTCTTGAACTTGTCGGCCATGATCTGGATTTCGATATGGCGCGGGTTCTGCAGGAACTTCTCCATGTAGACCGCCGGATTGCCGAACGCCGCGCCGGCTTCTGCCTTGGTCATCTGCACCGCGTTGACGAGGGCGGCCTCGGTGTGCACCACACGCATGCCGCGCCCGCCGCCACCGCCGGCGGCCTTGATGATGACCGGGTACCCGACGGCCTTGGCGATCCGGCGGACCTGCACCGCGTCATCTGGAAGCTCGCCTTCGGAGCCCGGGACGCACGGTACGCCCGCCTTGATCATGGCTTGCTTGGCAGAAACCTTGTCGCCCATGATCCGGATCGACTCCGGCGAGGGCCCGATGAACTGGAATCCGCTCTTCTCGACCCGCTCGGCGAACCCGGCGTTTTCGCTTAGAAACCCGTAACCGGGGTGGATGGCCTCGGCGTCGGTGACCTCCGCCGCCGAAATGATGGCCGGCATATTGAGGTAACTCAGCGCCGAAGGCGCCGGGCCGATACACACTGCTTCTTCGGCCAACTTGATGTACTTCGCGTCACGGTCAGCTTCGGAATACACCATGACCGCCTTGACGCCAAGTTCGCGGCATGCCCGCTGGATTCGCAGCGCGATCTCGCCCCTGTTGGCGACCAGAATTTTCTTGAACATGGGTTATCGGGGCCTGTCCTTCACTCGATCACGAACAGGGGTTGTCCGTACTCGACGGCCTGCCCGTTTTCACACAGGATCCTGACCACCGTACCGGACTTGTCGGCCTCGATTTCATTGAGGATCTTCATGGCTTCGACAATACAGATGGTTTCGCCGGCCTTGATCGAATCACCCAACTCCACAAAAGCCTTGGCGCCCGGCGACGCCGACCGATAGAAGGTGCCCACCATGGGCGACTTGACGAAATGCTCTGTCGGCGCGGCAGGCGCAACCGGCTCCGCAGCGACCGCGACCGGGGCGGGCGGCGGTGCCGGCGCGACGGCCGCCGCGGCGTAATGTTGCGCCGGCGCGGCAACTCCGCCTTTGACGATCCGGACCTTGCCCTCTGCTTCGGTGATTTCCAGTTCCGATACGTTCGAATCGGAAACGAGGTCGATCAGTGTTTTCAGTTTTCGCAAATCCATGGGGGTCTCCAACGACTCTGATGTTATAAGGGCTCAATTTACCTTAAATAGAGGTAAATTGCGGTTATTTTTTACTATGATCGTTGACGGCAATTATCGACCAGAACTCGGCGAGTGCCGGGAAACATGCGCTGGTTGGAGTCCTGGCGGCGTCGGCGCACCGGGTTGTCCTATTTGAGCTGGCTCCATTGCTGCAGGTCCAGCGCGGTGACCCGACCCATTTTACGGTGCAATACCTGCCCGTCCGATCCGAAGATCGCCGTGAATGGCAATCCGCCGCCGATATTGCCGAGTGTCTTGCTCAACTCGATGCCCGGCATGCCGGCCATTGCGACCATGAAACCCACCGGTGCACGGCGCAGGAAGGCCTCGACTGCGGCCTTTTGGTCAACGGCCAGTCCGAGAACTTGCCATCCGTTGCGCCTATGTTCTTCGTAGAAGCGGTTCAATAGCGGCAATTCCTCCACACATGGCGGACACCACGTGGCCCAGAAATTGATCAGCAGGGGGCGTCCAGCCAGACTCCGCATCGCCAGCGGCGCAGGGCCAAGCGTGTCGAAACTGAGATTCCACAATGCAGAGGTGTCCAAAGGGGTACTTGCGCCGCTCCGGTTGCGCCACCATGAAAGGCCGAGGCCCGCCAAGGCAGCGGTACCTGCCACGGCACCGTAGAGTAGATTGCGTCGACGCACGGGGAGCGCGCCTGGGTTGACCCGACCCGTGCCGACCGGCGGTGAGGTCGATTCCGTCATGGGCTTGCACCGTGGACCAGGCGCCGGACCGCCGCGAGATCACCGCGCGGGACGCGGCCACGCGCGTCATGGCGCAGCGCACCCCGCAAGTCGTCGTGGTCGTACACCAACAGGTGCACACCCACCATTTCCTCCAGACCCGGGCAGTAGTCATGCACGCTGAGCGTGTCCACGGCAGTGCCGCGCAGGCCGGTCATGGTCCGGGGCTCGTAGGCCACCTTGTAGTCGATCAATGCGATTTCGGCCGACTTCGAGTCGTCGCAGAACAGGCCGATCTGGATGTCGGAATGCCGCGTTGCGGTGCCATGCCAGACCGCCGCGCCCAGATGGGGCCGAAACGCGGCCATGCGCTCCATCCAGCGCAACGCGAGGCGCCGCAATGCGGCCAGTTCGCCGGGCTGGGTGTCTGCGCAAAAAACGGCGATGTAGTCCAGCACCGCATCTTCGACCTCGTCGTTGCCCGGCAACGGGCTGCGCGCCGACAGGCCGAGGTGCTTGACCGCGCGGCGTTTCGCAGGGCCGAACTCCAGCCCTTCTTCGACCACGACGCGTGCCGCGGTCGCCGCGATTTCAGCTTTCAGGGAGTGGCCGATGGTCTCCATACCGTGGCATTTTGCATCCATTCGCGGGCCGGCCGGCAGTTATTCGTTCGCCATCTGGCAGCTCGCGTTTGCGGTTCCGCGGACCGCCGCCAGGCCGCCTTCGGCGCAACCGCGTGGCCTAAAATCCCGCGATGCATATTCATATTCTGGGGATCTGCGGCACCTTCATGGGCGGTCTGGCCGCCCTCGCGCGCGAAACAGGCCACGTCGTTACCGGGTGTGACGGCGGCGTCTATCCACCGATGAGCGACCAATTGCGCGCGCTGGGCATCGAGCTGGTCGAGGGTTATGGCGCCGAGCAGCTGGCCATCAGGCCGGACATGTTCGTCGTGGGCAATGTCGTCAGCCGCGCGGTGGGACCAGACGGAGCGCCCCGGTACCCGCTGATGGAAGCGATTCTCGACGCCGGCGCACCCTATACCAGCGGACCCCAATGGCTGGCCGAGCATGTGCTGCAGGGCCGTCACGTGCTGGCCGTGGCAGGCACCCACGGCAAGACGACGACCACCGCGATGCTGGCCTGGATCCTGGACTCGGCCGGGCTCAACCCCGGCTTTCTGGTTGGCGGCGTTCCGATGAATTTCGGGGTGTCCGCGCGCCTGGGTGGTGTTGGGGCGGATGCGACGCCATCGTTCGGCGCGACGTCCGCCCAACGCGGCTGTTTTGTGATCGAGGCCGACGAATACGACACCGCCTTCTTTGACAAACGCAGCAAGTTTGTCCATTACCGCCCGCGCACGGTGGTGCTCAACAACCTCGAATTCGACCACGCCGACATCTTCGACGACCTGGCGGCCATCGAGCGCCAGTTCCACCACCTGCTGCGCACCGTGCCAGGCAGCGGACCGCACGGATCGGGACGGGTGGTGGTGAACGGACTCGAGGAAAGTCTGGCCCGGGTGCTGCATGCAGGCTGCTGGAGTGAAGTGCGCAGCTTTGGCGCTGCCGTGAGCGATTTCACCGCGCAAGGCGAGCCGGACCATTTCCAGGTGCTGCAGCAGGGCAAATTGGCCGGCGAGGTACGCTGGTCACTGAGCGGAGTCCACAACCAGCTCAACGCGCTAGGCGCAATTGCGGCCGCCGAACACGTCGGAGTCGCGCCGGCGTCGTCGGCGCAGGCCCTGAGCCGGTTCCAGAACGTGCGCCGGCGCATGGAGGTGTGCGGCTGGGTGGAAATTGCCGATGCGACTGGCCATGGCGCGCGGGTGACTGTCTACGACGACTTTGCCCACCATCCGACCGCCATCCGGACAACCCTCGACGGATTGCGGCGCAAGGTCGGTCCGCAGGCGCGCATCCTGGCGCTGTTTGAGCCGCGCACCAACACCATGAAGCTCGGCGCCTCGCGCGCCCAGTTGCCGTGGAGCCTGGCGCAGGCGGACCTGGTGTTTTGCCATGCCGGCGGACTGGGCTGGAGCGCGCAGGAGGCGTTGCTGCCGCTGGGCGACAAGGCGCAGGTGGCCAACAGCATCGACGAGCTGGTGCAACAGGTGCTGGCTTCGGTTGGCCCCGGTGACCATATCCTGTGCATGAGCAACGGCGGCTTCGGCGGCGTGCACCGCAAGCTGCTCGATGCCTTGCGCGCGAAGCGCGAACTGGTGCAGCCTGCCGCGGTGACCTGAGCGGCCGGGAGTCCTTCTACCGTGCCGGCCGATCTCGCGGTCGTGGTGCGCACGCTCCGGTTTCTGCGCTTGCGCCTGTCGACACCGCCACGGCCGGCTCGCTGCGAAAGCTTCCCGGCCTCTGGTAAGCCGTGGCGTTCAAAGATATGAGCCCTTCACCCTGAGCAGGCCAGGCTCAGCCCGAACGGATCTTGCCGGTCGAACGGCGATTGGTCTGTGCCCGGCTGGCCGGCACCGGGCCAGCGTGCGCCCCGATCAGCGTGCGCGCCGCGCCGCTACTGCTTGCGATAACCCGTCCAGCAACTCGAGTGAATGCTCCCAGCCCAGGCAGGCATCGGTGATGCTCATGCCGTATTCCAGCTTGCCGGCATCGTCCCGTCCGGGCGAAAACCTCTGCGCACCCGGCTGCAGATGGCTTTCGACCATGACACCAAAGATGGACGTCGAGCCGCCTGCGACCTGGGCGCCGACGCTGCGTGCCACTTCGAGCTGCTTCTCATGCTGTTTGCTGCTGTTCGCATGGCTGCAGTCGACCATCAGGGTGGCGCGCAAGCCCGCAGCTTGCAGGTCGCGGCATGCGGCGGCGACGCTGGCGGCGTCGTAATTGGGGCTCTTTCCACCGCGCAGGATGACATGGCAGTTGTGGTTGCCGTTGGTCTGCACAATCGCCACCTGCCCGTTCTTGTGGACCGACAGGAAATGGTGGCCACCTGCAGCGGCCTGGATCGCGTCGGTGGCGATTCGGATGTTGCCGTCGGTTCCGTTCTTGAAGCCGATCGGCGCCGACAGGCCGGATGCCAGTTCCCGATGCACCTGGCTCTCGGTCGTGCGTGCGCCGATGGCGCCCCAGGAAATCAGGTCACCCAGATATTGCGGCGAGATCACGTCCAGAAACTCGCTGCCGGCCGGCAGGCCAAGCCGGTTGATCTCGATCAGCAGCTGGCGTGCGATGCGCAGGCCTTCGTCGATGCGGAAAGTCTCATCGAGGTACGGATCGTTGATCAGACCTTTCCAGCCGACGGTGGTGCGCGGCTTCTCGAAGTACACCCGCATCACGATCTCGAGCGTGTCGCGGTACTTGTCGCGCTGCACCCGCAGACGTCGTGCATACTCCAGCGCCGCCGATGGATCGTGGATGGAGCAGGGGCCGATCACTACCAGCAGGCGCTGGTCGGAACCGTCCATGATGTTCTGGATGTTGCGGCGCGTCTGCGTGATCAGCTGCTCGACCGGCGTACCGCGAATCGGAAAGAAACGGATCAGGTGGTCGGGTGGCGGCAACACGTTGATGGCCTTGATGCGTTCATCGTCGGTCTGGCTGGTCCGGTCTGTCATCGAACTGTTCTTGCGGCGGTCCGGTTGGGTTCGTTGTGCGGACAACGGGTCTTGCCACGGCGTGGTCTGGTCGTTCATCGGTGGGTTACTCCGCAATGGGGTCGAGCTTGTAAATCTGGTTCCAAAACAAAAACCGCCGGGGCTGCCGGCGGTTTCTGGAGTCATCAGGTGCGTCCTGCTGGATACGTCTAATTGCTCCGTGCGCCGCCGCCGTGGGAGAACCAAAAGTAGCCAAAGAAGAAATGCACTGCATTCATGCGGATGAATGTAGCATGAAAATCCGCCCCGCGGCCCCGGACTTTGGCCTGCATCACGCCGTGCCGCCGACCGTCAGGCCGTCGATGCGCAGCGTTGGTTGCCCCACACCCACCGGCACGCTTTGCCCTTCCTTGCCGCAGGTGCCGACGCCGCTGTCGAGTTGCATGTCGTTGCCGATCATCGTCACCCGGGTCAGCGCGTCGGGGCCGTTGCCGACGATGGTGGCGCCTTTGACCGGGTACTGGATCTTGCCGTTCTCGACCCAATAGGCCTCGCTGGCGGAGAACACGAATTTGCCCGATGTGATGTCGACCTGGCCACCGCCGAAATTCGTCGCATACAGGCCGCGCTTGATGCTGGCCACGATTTCCTGGGGTTGCCGGTCGCCGGCGAGCATGTAGGTGTTGGTCATGCGCGGCATGGGCACGTGGGCATAACTCTCGCGCCGTCCATTGCCGGTTGGCGCCACGCCCATCAGCCGCGCGTTCATGGCATCCTGGATATAACCCTTGAGAATGCCGTCTTCGATCAGCACATTGCGCTGGCTGGCGTTGCCTTCGTCGTCGACGTTCAGGGAACCGCGCCGGTCTCGGATCGTTCCGTCGTCGAGCACCGTCACGCCCTTTGCCGCCACGCGCTGGCCGATGCGGCCGCTGAAGGCGCTCGACCCCTTGCGGTTGAAGTCGCCCTCAAGCCCGTGGCCGATCGCTTCGTGCAACAGGATGCCGGGCCAACCGGGCCCGAGCACGACCGTCATCTCACCCGCCGGCGCCGCGCGCGACTCGAGATTGGTGAGCGCCGCCTTGACCGCCTCGTCGACATATTTGGCGATCATGGCGTCGTCGAAATAGGCCAGTCCGAAACGACCGCCGCCACCGGCGCTGCCCATTTCGCGCCGCCCCTTGTGTTCGGCGATCACGGTCACGCTCAGGCGCACCAGCGGGCGCACGTCGGCGGCCAGCGTGCCGTCCGCCCGCGCCACCAGCACCACGTCGTATTCGCTCGCCAGGCCGGCCATCACCTGCGCCACGCGCGGGTCCTTCGACCGCGCGAGTTTTTCGACCTTGCCGAGCAACTCGACCTTGGCCGTGCTGTCCAGCGTCGAGATCGGATCGAGATCGGGGTAGAGCGAGCGCGTCGAGGCGATCTTCTTCGACGGCAGTTTGGCTTTCACGCCCTGCGCGTGGGTGGAGATGGAGCGCACCGTTCGCGCAGCGTCGAGCAGCGACGCGTTGGAAATATCGTCCGAGTAGGCGAAGGCTGTCTTCTCGCCGCTGACCGCCCGCACGCCGACGCCCTGGTCGATGCTGAACGACCCGGTCTTGACGATGCCTTCTTCCAGGCTCCAGCCCTCGCTGCGGGTGTACTGGAAATAGAGGTCGGCCTCGTCCACATGGTGCGCCTTGATTTCGGCCAGGGCCCGCGCAAGGTGGGATTCGTTCAGGCCGAACGGGGTAAGCAAAAGCGCCTTGGCGATTGCCAGACGTTCGATGGTGGGTTCGCGAGAGATCATGCGCCATTTTAGCTGCGGCACCACGGGCCGGCTGGCTTTCGTACGACCATGCCGGGCGTGCGTCCGGCTGCGCCGGGCGCCGTCCCGGGTCGCCGTCCGGATCCGGTCGTCTCAGGACGCCACCGCTGCCCGGCGATCGGCCCCAAGCGCGCGCGAAATGCTCAATCCGCGCCACCCAGCCATTTCAGCAGGGCTGCGTCGTCCTGATCGGCCAGGCCGCCGGCGCTGGCGTCGGCAAAGACGGCGTGCGCCGCCGCGCCCAGCGGTCCGCGGAAACCCGCGTCGGCTGCGGCCTGCACTGCCAGGCCGGTGTCCTTTTCAAGCAGCGTCATGTGGGCGCGCGGCGCGTAGTCGCCGGCGATCGCGCGGCGCAGGCGGTCCGACCCGATCCAGCTCTGGCCGCTGGACTGCTCGATCACGTCCAGGGTGCGGCCAAGGTCCAGGCCCAGATGCGAAGCCAGGGCGAGCACCTCGGCCGCGCCGACCAGGTTGATGCCCGCCGCCAGATTGTTGACCAACTTGGTGCGGGCCCCGTCGCCAGCACGTTCGCTGATGCGAAACACCTTCGAGGACAGGTCCTCGACCAGCATACGGTGGCGCTCGAAAACCATCGGCTCGCAGGCCACCATCAGGCTCATGCTGCCGTCACGCGCCCGGGCCGGCCCGCCTGACATCGGCGCATCGATGCAGTGCAGCCCGAACGGGCGCAGGCGCGAGGCGATGGCTTCGGTGTCGGCGGGCGCCATGGTTGGGCAAAGCACGATGGTTTGTCCCAACTGCATGGCATCTGCGACGCCGCCATCGCCGAACAGCACGTCAACCGCCTGCTGCGCCGTGACGACACACACGATGGCCACCGCGCAGCGCTCCACGGCCGCCGAGGGACGGTCGAACGCGTTGGCTCCGATGCGCGCCAGTGCCTGGCATTTGCCGTGGTCGAGGTCGCATACGTGGACGGTCCAGCCGCGCGAGAGCAGGTTCGCCGCCATGGCGGCGCCCATGTTGCCGACGCCGATGATCGCCACCGGGGACACCCGGGTCACGATTGCACCAGCCGCTTGGATTTTGCGATCGACATCAGCATTCCCAGCGCCAGCCCGAGCGTCACCATGGCGGTGCCGCCATAACTGATGAACGGAAGCGGGACCCCGACCACCGGCAGGATGCCGCTGACCATGCCCATGTTCACGAAGGCGTAGGAGAAGAACATCATCGCCAGCGCCCCGGCCAGCAGGCGCGAAAACAGCGTGGGCGCTTCCATGGCGATGGTCAGCGCACGCAGCACCAGAAACAGGAACGCCGCGATCAGCAACAGGTTGCCGGCCAGTCCGAACTCTTCGGAGAACGCGGCAAAGATGAAATCGGTCGTGCGCTCCGGTATGAACTCCAGGTGCGTCTGTGTACCCTGCATGAAGCCCTTGCCCCAGACGCCGCCCGAGCCGATGGCGATCATGCCCTGGATGATGTGAAAACCCTTGCCCAGGGGGTCGCGTGTGGGGTCGAGCAGGGTACAGATGCGCTGCTGCTGGTAGTCGCGCAGCACCAGCCAGCGCACGCCGTCAGCGCACAGGTCGGGCTCGAAGGTCACGAGCAGCAGGATGCCGACCAATCCCACCGCGATCGGCGGCAGCACCAGTTTCCACCGCAGGCCGGCAAAGAAGATGACCGAGACTCCGGCTGCCAGCACCAGCAGCGCGGTGCCCAGGTCGGGCTGTTTCATGATCAGCGCCACCGGCATGGCGAGCAACGCGGCGCCAACCGCGAAATCCAGCGGCCGCAACTGCCCTTCGCGCTTCTGGAACCACCAGGCCAGCATCAGCGGCATGGCGATCTTGAGAATCTCGCTCGGCTGGATCGTGATGCCGACGTTGAGCCAGCGCGTCGCGCCTTTCTTGGTGACGCCGAAAAAAGCCACGGCGACCAGCAATGCCAATCCGAGCCCATACAAGGGCACGGCTACCGCCATCAGCCGCTGGGGCGGGACCTGCGCCACGCTGAACATGATGGCTGCGGCGATCAGCATGTTGCGTCCGTGGTCTTCGAAGCGCGTGCCATGGTCGAAGCCGGACGAGTACATCGTCAACAGCCCGGCCGCGCCCAGCACCACCACCACCGCGACCAGCGCAGCGTCGAAGCCCGTGAACCACGGCGCGATGCGCGCCAGCAGGGAAGGTTTTTCAAACACGACGGCCATGGGTCGATTATCCCGTGTCGCGGCTGCCGGCCTCCGCCCTGCTTATGATGCCTGCGATGCCCACCACGCACTTGCTGTACCTGCACGGATTCAGGTCCTCGCCCCTGTCGGCCAAGGCCCGACTGATGGCGCAGCGGGTGGCGCGCGAGCACCCCTCGGTGGTGTGGTGGTGTCCGCAACTGCCACCCGCGCCGCAGGAGGCGGTGCGCCTGCTGATGCAGGGCGTCGCCGCCTGGCCACGGCATTCCATGGCGGTGGTCGGTTCGTCGCTCGGCGGGTTTTATGCCAGCTGGGTGGCAGATGAGCTGGATTGCAAGGCGGTGGTGCTCAACCCGGCCGTCTACCCGGCGCGCGACCTGGCGCAGTACGTTGGGGAGCACGGCAGCTGGCATGACCCGGCGCAGCGTTTTG
>JANMYG010000345.1:0-2402 GCA_031381865.1 Betaproteobacteria bacterium
TTGGTCTCGTTGAACAGGCGCGCGTTCTGGATCGCGATCACCGCCTGGTCGGCGAAGGTGCGCAGCAGGCCGAATTCCTTTTCGGTGAAGGGCAGCGGCGGGAATCGCGCCACGTGGATGGTGCCGATGCCCTTGCCTTCCCACAACATCGGCGCGATCAGCATCGAGTAGTTGCCCGCGTCGCGCGCCATCTGGCGCATGGCCTCGGGCACCTTGGGGCCGTTCAGCATGTCGGGGTAGTGCACCACCGCGCGCTTGCGGATCGGGTAAGCCTGGTAGGCCTGCGCCAGCGGCCTGGGGTAACCCCGGTCGAGCAGGCGCCTGGCCTCTTCGACGCTGATGCCGCCCGCGTAGTCCGGATTCACCGCCATCGCCTCGTGGCGCACCAGGCCACCGTCGTCGACCAGCGAGATGATGGTGTTGCCGCTGCCGAACAGCCGCTGGCAGCTCTGCACGATGGCCTCGAACACCGGCGCCGAGTCCGACACCGAATTGCTGATCACGCTGAGCACTTCGGCCGAAGCCTTCTGGCGCTCCAGCGCCTCGCGCGTCTCGTTGAACAGGCGCACGTTCTCGATCGCGATCACGGCCTGGTCGGCGAAGGTCTTCAACAATTGGACGTGATGATCGGCGAACGGCCCCGGTTCCTGGCGCGTCACGCTGATCATCCCGATGACCGCCGCGTCGCGCAGCAAGGGCGTGAACAGCATGGCGCGATAGCCGCGCAGGCGAGCCAGATCGCGCAGCATGGGCGGCACTGTGGAATCGGACTCGGTATCGCCGATCTTCCCGATCTGGCCGTCGCGAACCATGGCGAAAGGCGGGAAGTCCGCAATCGGCCGCGGGAACATGGCCCGCAGGGCATCGTCCGCGGTTTCGGTAGTCGGTGTAAAGGCCACAAGGTGCAGCACACCGTCGATGATTCGAAACACGGTGGTCGAAAAGCCGTCGATCAGGCGCTTCGAGCTCGACGCGATGGCCTCGAACACGGGCTGCACGTCGGACGGCGACGCGGCGATCACCTTGAGCACTTCGGCCGTCGCGGTCTGCCGCTCCAGCGCCTCCTTGGTCTCGTTGAACAGGCGCACGTTCTCCATCGCGATCGCCGCCTGGTCGGCGAAGGACGTGACCAGTTCGATCTCGGTCGCATTGAACGCCAGCACCTCCTGGCGGCCCAGCGTCAGCACACCGATGGCCACGCCCTCGCGCACGATCGGGATCGCCAGCAACGTGCGGTAGCCGCCGACCTGCTGCACGTCGCTGCGCCCATACACCTTCGTATCGGTCGTGTCCTCCACCTGCATGGCGTGCCCGGCCGCAACCGCGCGCGAGGTGACGGACTTCTGGTCGCGCAGGTCGATCGGGTTGGCGCGCAGGTGCTCGATCAGCGCCGGCGTCGCGCCGTAGAGGCCGGCCGGCCGCGCGAAGTCGCCGTCGATGCGGAAGATCACGCCCAGCCACGCGTTGGCGAGCCGCGCCGCGGTGGCGATCAGCGTCTCCAGCACCGACGTCAGGTCGAAGGTGGAGCGGCTGATCGCCTTGAGCACGTTGGCGGTCGCGGTCTGGCGCTCCAGCGCCAGCTGGGTCTCGTTGAACATGCGCGCGTTCTGGATCGCGATCACCGCCTGGTCGGCGAAGGTCCTGATCAGCGCGATCTCCTTGTCGCTGAAAGGCCTGACGGGGAACCGCGCTATGCCAAGAGCACCGATCCCCTTGCCGTTCCAGACCAGGGGCACCCACAACTCCGAGTGATTGCCCATCCATTTGTTGGCCTCACGCAGCGCCGGCGGCACGTCGGGGCCGTGCATCACATCCGCGTAGTGCAGGACCTTGCATTTATGCGCAACGTAGCTGTGCAGCGACTCGCGCACCGGCTGCGGGAAGGTGCGATGGAGATACTCCACCACCTTCGGATACAGAGGGTCCCCAGGAAACTGCGGCTCCGGGTTCACGTTCAGGTGCACCAGGCCATCCGCGCCGATCAGTCCGATATTGACGTAGTTCGTGCTCAGTATCCGCTGCGCGCTGCTCAGGATGCGTTCGAACACCGGCCTGGTGTCGGACACCGAGCTGCCGATCACCTGCAGCACCTCCGCCGATGCGGTCTGCTGCTCCAGCGCCTCCTTGGTCTCGTTGAACAGGCGCACGTTTTCGATCGCGATCACGGCCTGGTCGGCGAAAGTCTGCAACAGGCTGATGGCCTTGTCGGGGAAGGCGCCGGCCTCACTGCGTGTCACGCCGACCACGCCGATCGGCTGGCCCCCAAGCAGCATCGGCACGGCCAGCAGGCTCAGGTATTGCGCGGCCTGCGCCGCCTGGTTGAGTTCGTAGCCCGGTTCAATCCGCACATCCGCAATCTGCACCGGGGCTCTTGCCAGGATGCAGCGCCCATTGATCGAGCC
>JANMYG010000356.1:0-5950 GCA_031381865.1 Betaproteobacteria bacterium
TGTAAGCGGTCGACAACTCGGGCTCGGCTTCGCGCAGCGCGGGCCCGTCGAGCAATTCGATCTCGGCGCCGCGCTCGCGGCGCAAGCGCCACGCCAGGCCGTTGGTCAGGTCGATCGCGCTTGCCTGGCGGTGCACGTACAGGCCGGGCGAGGGGCGCACCAGTTCGGGCACGCCGGCCGCGCCGGCCAGCGCCTGGTGCATTTCGACCGCGCCGGAATACAACGCCTTCATCGCGTCGGCGGTCGATGCGACCCGTGCCAAGGTGGCTGCGCGGCGCAAATGCAGCAGCCACGGCAGCAGTTTCGGCAACGCGCCCCAGCGGATGACCAGCGGGCTGTCGGGGTCGAGCAGCATGCGCGGCAGCTGCCACGCGAAACCGGGCAGCGCCACCGGAACCACCGCCATCGAGGCCAGGATGCCGGCGTTGCCGAATGAACATCCGTTGGCCGGCGCCAGCCGGTCGACGATCGTCACGGACCAGCCACGTTTTTGCAGCTCGAGACCGCAGCAGATGCCGACGATGCCGGCGCCCACGACGACGGCGCGCCGGGCACTGCTCATGGGAGCACCTTCGCTCTGCGACCCGCGGTGCGAGCTTGGCTGGGGCAGCCCAACGCTGCCCTCATCGGCGCACCTTCGTTCTGCGCGCCGCGGCGCGTGCTTGCCTTGGGCGGCCCGGCGCAGCAGTCATGGCGCCCGCGGCCGGTGCATCGGCCGACGGCGCTCATGGCTCTTTGCTGCGCCCGGCGAACTGGGTGAAGACCAGCAGCAGCGAGGTGACGGTGACGATGATGGTCGAGATGGCGGCGATCGTCGGGTCGACCTGGTCGCGCAGGGCGTTGAACATGTTGCGCGTGAGGGTCGAGTTGTCGCCACCCGAGACAAACAGCGCGACGATGATTTCGTCGAACGATGTCAGGAACGCCAGCACGGCGCCGGTCACGACCGAAAACCTGATCTGCGGCAAGGTGACCAGCATGAATGCGCGCACGCGCGAGGCACCCACGCTGCGGGCCACCAGTTCCTGGTCCATGTCGAAGGTCCGCAGGGCCGACCCCACCACCAGCATCACGACCGGGATCGCGAGCATGCTGTGCGCCAGCACCAGTCCGAGCAGGGTGTTCACGAGCTTGAGCTTGACGTAGGAATAAAAGACGCCGATGCCGATCAGGATCACCGGAACGACGATCGGCGCGAGCAGCAGCATCATGAGCCCGTTGGCGTAGCGCACCCTGGACACGTGTAGTCCGTAGGCCGCCATCGTCGCCAGCGGGGTCGCCACCACGGCGGTCAACAGACCGGCCTTGAGCGAAGTCATCGTGGCCTGCATCCAGGATGCCGAACTGAAATAACTCTGGTACCAGCGCAACGACCACTGCCGGGGCGGGAATTCGAGATACTGCGACGCCGAGAACGACATCGGGATCACCAGCAGCGTCGGCAGCACCAGGAACACCATCACGGCGATGGCGATGGCATACAGCCAGATCCTGGCCCCGTGCGTGATCTGGGTTTCGGTGACAGGCCGCCGCAACCAGTTCATCTCGTACCGTGCCGTCCCAGCACGCGGTCCATGCGTACCAGCCGGGCGGCAGCCAGGATCAGCGCCGCCGTCAGCACCAGCAACACCACACCCAGCGCACTGGCTGCGCCCCAATTGAAGAAGATCTCGATATCGTTGGCGATCCGGCTCGACACCATGATCACCTTGCCCCCGCCGAGCACCGCCGGTGTCACGTAGAAACCCAGGCACAGGATGAAGACGATCAGCGCGCCGGTGGCCAGGCCCGGCATCGCCAGCGGAAAGAACACCAGCCAGAAGCTGCGCAGCGGGCTTGCGCCCAGGTTGGCGGCCGCGCGCAGGTAGTTGCGGTCGATCGCGCGCATCGCCGAGTACAGCGGCAGCACCAGGAACGGCAGCATCACGTGCACCATGCCGATCAAGGTGCCGGTGAGGTTGTGCACCAGTGCCAGCGGCTCGTCCCACAGCCCCAGTTCGATGCCCCAGTTGTTGATCAGGCCGCGCCGCTGCAGCAGCACCAGCCAAGCGTAGGTGCGCACCAGCAGCGAGGTCCACAAGGGCAGCAGCACCGCGATCAAACACAGGTTGGCCGCGCGCCGGGGCAACTCGGACAGGAAGTAGGCCAGCGGGTAACCCAGCACGATGCAGATGGCGGTGGTCAGTGCGCTGACTTCGAAGGTGGTCCGGAAGGTGCGGCCGTAGGAAGGTTGTTCCCACATGCGCCGGTAGTGCTCCAGGCTCAGCGTGCCGGCATCGGATAGCAGCGACAGGTAGAACAGCCATCCGACCGGCAACAACATGGTGACCAGGATCAGCGCCAGCGCCGGCGCGACCAGGCCCAGCAGGCCCAGGCGCTCCCACAGTGCGCTGCGCCGCAGTTCGCGTGTGTTGGGCAGGGCCGTCACGCGCCGTGCTCCGGCGCAATCAACACCGTGTCTTCGACCTTGATCGCCAGGCGCAGCCGGGCGCCGGGTGTGGTTTGCGCCAGATCGACCGATGCGCCGCGCACGCCGACCAGGCTGCCATCCGGCAATGCCACCTGGAACAGCGAGCTGTCGCCCTGGTACACCGTGGCCACCAGGGTGGCATCGAGCAGGTTCGACGAAGCGTCGGTGGCGGCGGCCGGGTCGAGCAGAACCAGCCGTTCGGGCCGCAACATCAGCAGTCGTGGCCCGTCGGCGCCCGGCGGCACGGCCGTCATGATCAGGTGCTGGCCCAGCGTGACGCGCCCGCCCGCCACGACCACCGGCAGGAACGTGGACTCGCCGATGAACTCGGCCACGAAGCGGTTACGCGGCCGCTCGTAGATCGCGCGTGGTGTGTCGAGCTGCATGATGCGCCCGCTGTCGATGACCGCGATGCGGTCCGACATCGTCAGCGCCTCGCGCTGGTCATGCGTGACATAGACCGTGGTCATTCCCAGCTTGTCGTGCAGTTGCCGCAGCTCGATCTGCATATGCTCGCGCAGCTGCTTGTCCAGCGCCGACAGCGGCTCGTCCATCAGCATGATGCGCGGCTCGAACACCATCGCGCGCGCCAGCGCGACGCGCTGGCGCTGCCCGCCCGAGAGCTGGTCGACGCCGCGCGCGCCGTAGCCGCCCAGGCGCACCATCTCGAGCGCGCGCTCCGACCGCTGCGCGATTTCGGCCGCGCGCACACCCCGCAACCTGAGCGGAAAACCGACGTTGGCGGCCACCGTCATGTGCGGGAACAACGCGTAGTTCTGGAACACCATGCCGACATCGCGCTTGTGCGGCGGCACGCAGACCATCTCGGTGTCGCCGAACTTCAGGCTGCCGCCATCGGGCCGCGTGAACCCGGCCAGCACGGTCAGCAGCGTGGTCTTGCCCGAGCCCGAGGGCCCCAGCAGCGTCAGGAACTCGCCGCTGCGTATCTCCAGGTCGACATGGTCCAGCGCGTAGGTCTTGCCATAGGTCTTGGTGACTTGCGTGATCGTGATCGGGAGCGACGCGTGGCTCACTGCGGCGGGTCCGGCGTGGCCTTATTCGGTCAGCATGTTCTGGTACAGCTCGGAGGCGCGGGCCTCGAACTTGATGTACCAGTTCAGGTCGATCGGCACCTGCTTGGCGGCATTGTCCGGGTGCGAGGGCAGGGTCTTCGCATAAGCCGGGCTGATGGCCGGGCCGTCGTAGGCCTTCTTGTTGGTCGGGCCGTAGGTGATGTATTTGGTGAACTCGGCCTGGTACTGGGGTTTGCTGATCTCGTTGAGGAACTTCATCGCCAGCGCCTTGTTCGGCGCGCCCTTGGGAATACCGAAGCAGTCGTAGTCGAGCAGGGCCTGGTTGAAGGTATAGGCCACCTTCGCGCCGTCCTTGGCCACCACGTCGAAACGGCCGTTCCAGCCGGTGACCATGTCTACCTCGCCGTCTTTCATGAGCTGCGCGTGTTGCGCGCCGGATGACCACCACACCGCCACATGCGGCTTGAGTTCCTTGATCTTCTTGATCGCGCGCTCGATGCCGCCGGGTGCGGACAGCACCTCGTATACCTTGTCCGGCGGCACGCCGTCGGCCATCAGCGCCGGCTCCAGCGCGCCCGCCACGCCCTTGCGGTACGAGCGTTTGCCCGGAAACTTCTTGACGTCCCAGAAGTCGGCCCAGTTCTGCGGGCCCTTGTCGCCGTAGGTCTTGGTGTTCCAGGCCATCACGGTCGAAAAGACGTCACCACCCACGCAAAACTCCTGGGTCAGGCCGGGCGAAAAACTTGACACGTCGATAGTCTTGTAGTCCAGCGACTCCAGCAGCCCTTCCGCGCCGGCGCGGGCCGCGCTGCCCGAACCGCTGGCGACGATGTCCCAGGTCACGGCGCCGGCCTTGACCTTCAGGCGCAGGTCGGCCACGCCGGTGTAGGTTTCTTCCTTGATCGTGATGCCCAGTGCCTTGGCCGCCGGCTGGAACAGCGCCTTGCTTTGCCCTTCCTGGTACGCGCCGCCGAAGGACACGATCGTGAGCTGCGCGCGCGCCTGGCCGGCAACTCCCGCCGCAATGACGAGCGTGGCGAGCGCCGCGACGCGTTTCAGGACCGGGTGGTTCATCATGGCAATAACTCCTGTTGGTTGTAAACATTGGCGGCCTGGCGCGGCCTGCTGCGGGTTGTCCCCCACTTGCACTGTAGAAAGCGGGTGGTCGCCCCAGTAGGGCCATTCTCGAAACATCGCCATACCAATTGGTGCAGCCCGATTCAGCGCGCGGCGCCGGCATCCGCCGATTTCGGGGCGCGCAGCAGCGTCAGGGCCAGCAGCGCCGACGCCACCATCAGGAACAGGCTGACCGCGTTGAGCACCGGTGTGGCGCCTTCGCGCATGCGCCCGTACATCATGACGGTCAGCGGCGCGTCCGACCCGACCAGCATCAGCGTGGTGTTGAAGTTCTCGAACGACATCAGGAACGAGATCGCCGCCGCGCCGATGAGCGCCGGCTGCAGATAGGGCAGGGTGATGGTGGTGAACACGGCCGCGCGTGACGCACCCAGGTTGTAGGCTGCTTCTTCGAGCGTGGTGTCGAAGCGTTTGAGGCGCGCCGCGATCGTCATGGTGGCGATCGACACCACGAACGACAACTGTCCCAGCACAACCAGCGGCAGGCCAGGCCGCAGGAACTCGAGCTCGAGGCCGAACAGGTCGTCGGCCAGGTTGGCAATGCGGCTCGCGAAAGCCAGGATCGAGATGCCCAGGATCACGCCCGGAATCACCAGCGGCGCGAGCATCAGCAGCGACAGCGCGGACTTGCCGCGAAACTGGCTGCGTTCGATCAGGAACGCATTGGCCGTGCCCACCAGCACCGCCAGCACCGTGACCCAGCACGCCACCACCGCGCTGGTCCACAGGCTTCCCATCAACGCCTTGTCGGCAAACAGGCCGCGCCGCGCCGCCTTGGCGCTGCCCAGGAACCAGTCCAGCGTGAAGCCGCGCCAGGGTGGCGCCGGATATGGCGCGTCGTTGAATGCGAACACCGCCACGATGACCAGCGGCAGGAACAGGAACGCGAAAAAAATCAGCGCATACACCACGGTGCCGGCGCGCAACCAGCCCGGGCGTGGCAAGGAGGGAATCATCGTGGTTGCTCCAGCAGGCTCCAGCGTGCGTCGCCCGATCCACGGTGCATGCCGAGCGCAGGCTGTTTCGAAGCCCACTTTCGGCCCGTTGCGGTCGTTGCTTCCCGACCGCCAATTACCTCTCGTTGTCGCACTTCGCCCCGGTCCGAATCCGTTCTGGGTGCCGACCGTGCCGGTGCGAGCATGCGCGTTGGCGCGGCATGGCGTTCGAACTTGGTCGCGGCAAAGTCGCGTGCGCCCAGGCCGCAGCGCTTCACTGGTGCGGTCGGTGCTGCGCCCGACTGCCCTGCGATGCTCGGTCTTGCGGCCGCGTCGCGGAACTCGCTGCGTTCGCTGCGCTCTCTACGCTCAAA
>JANMYG010000377.1:0-21630 GCA_031381865.1 Betaproteobacteria bacterium
GGCGGTCATGGAGCGCATCAAGGCAGGCTGGGACGGTGTCCAGGTGTTCATGGATACCGATACCCCACCACCACTGACCGAGGCGGATACAGTGCAGCGCTCTGACACTTTCTGGAAGGACGCGGCAACGGCGTTTGCGCAGGCCAAGCAGTCTGCGGATGCTGCTGACTTGGCATTGACGGCGGCGCGAGATGCACTGGTCAAGCTGGCGGTGCAGCCCCGGGAACAAGGGGCTGGCGTTACTGTGACTCGGTACTGGAAGGCTGGGAATGTCGATTACAAGAAGGTCCCGGCGTTGCAGGGGCTCGATCTGAGTGCTTGGCGCGGGAAATCAAGGGAGGAGGTGCGGGTGACGGCATCATAGGAAGGTGGCGGCAGCGCAGGCATCGTCCTGGCAACATACGACTGACGCGGGTTCCAGAGATCCCCCAATTCATGCAATCTGCCTACAGAATGCCTACAACCGTAGAAAAGCAAAAACCATGCTATCTAAAAAATAGCATGGTTTCTTTTATTCAGTTGGTAGGGCGTGTAGGACTTGAACCTACGACCAAAGGATTATGAGTCCTCTGCTCTAACCAACTGAGCTAACGCCCCGAACCAGCGATCAATTGTATAGGGCTACTTGTGGTGGCTCAGCGCGTTGCTGACCAGCTTGGACGTGATGTCGACGATCTGGATCATGCGGTCGTAGGCCATGCGGGTCGGGCCGATCACACCCAGCGTGCCGACCACCTGGCCGTCCACTTCGTAGGGCGCACTGACTATCGACAGGTCCTCGAACGGCACCACCTGGCTCTCGCCGCCGATGAAGATGCGCACGCCTTCGGCCTGCCCGGCCACGTCGAGCAGCCGCATGAGCTGCGCCTTTTGCTCGAACAGCTCGAATGCACGCCGAAGGTGACCCATGTCACTGGAAAAATCGGACAGCGCCAGCAGGTTGCGCTCACCGGATATCACCACTTCATCCTGCGCCTGGGCGATCTCCTCGGAGTTGATGGTGACCGCGGCCTGCATCAAGGTGGCGATTTCAGAGCGCAGCGACTCGACTTCGCGCTGCAGCCGCTCGCGCACATGCTCGATCGCCATGCCCACGAAATGCGTGTTCAGGTAGTTGGCGGCCTCCACCAGTTGCGACTGCGAATAGTCCAGCTCGGTAAAGATCACGCGGTTCTGCACATCGCCGTCGGGCGACACGATGATCACCAGCAGCCGGCGCTCGGACAGGCGCAGGAACTCGATGTGGCGGAAAACGGAACTGCGGCGCGGCGCGATCACGACGCCGACGAACTGCGACAGGCTCGACAGCAGATGGGCCGCGTTCGAAATCACCTTTTGTGGCTGGTCCGGCGCCAGGCTTTGTGCCGCGAACTGCCCTTTGGGTACCGTCAACATGGTGTCGACAAAAAGCCTGTAACCACGCGCGGTCGGGATGCGGCCGGCCGAAGTGTGCGGGCTCACGATCAGGCCGAGTTCTTCCAGGTCGGACATCACGTTGCGGATGGTTGCCGGGGACAACTCGAGGCCGGAGGCGCGCGACAAGGTGCGCGAGCCCACCGGCTGTCCGTCCGTGATGTAGCGCTCGACCAGCGCTTTCATCAACAACTTGGCACGATCGTCGAGCATGGCTTCATTTTAGTGATGTAATTTGTTGATGCAGTCGAAATTCCGCCACGTCGCCCTGATCGGCAAGTACCAGGCAGTCGGCTCGGGCGCGGCCGGCGCATCGTCGCGGCGCGCGCTGGAAGACATCGCGCACTACCTCCACGACCAGGGTTGCGAGGTGGCGTTCGAACTGCAGACCGCGGCCAACATGGGCATCACCGGTTACAACGCGCTGGACGTTGCCGGCATCGGCACCCAGTGCGACCTGGGCCTCGTGGTGGGCGGTGATGGAACCATGCTCGGCATCGGTCGCCAGCTGGCGCGTTACGGCGTGCCGCTGATTGGTATCAACCAGGGTCGGCTCGGCTTCATCACCGACATTCCCTTCGACGGCTTCGAGTCCACCTTGCGGCCGATGCTCGGCGGCGAATTCGAGGAGGACCACCGCAGCCTGATGCAGGCCAGGGTAATGCGCGACGGTCGCTGCGTCTTCGACGCACTGGCCATGAACGACGTCGTGGTCAACCGCGGCGCCACCTCCGGCATGGTCGAGTTGCGGGTCGAGGTCGACGGCCATTTCGTGGCGAACCAGCGCGCCGACGGGCTGATCATCGCCAGCCCGACCGGCTCCACCGCGTACGCGCTGTCCGCTGGCGGCCCCCTGTTGCACCCGTCGATCCCGGGCTGGGTATTGGTGCCGATCGCCCCGCATACCCTGTCCAATCGGCCGATCGTGCTGGCCGACGCCGCCGAGATCGCCATCGAGGTGGTGGCCGGGCGCGATGCGAGCGCGAATTTCGACATGCAGTCGCTCGCCTCCCTGCTGCACGGCGACCGGATCATCGTGTCGCGCTCCCAGCACCGGGCGCGGTTCCTGCACCCGCGTGGGTGGAGTTACTTCGATACCTTGCGCCAGAAGCTGCACTGGAACGAAGGGGTGGCCTGACCATGGCGCTCCGACGCATCGTTCTTCGCGATTTCGTGATCGTCGGCGAGCTTGACCTCGACCTGTCGTCCGGATTCACGGTCCTGACCGGGGAAACCGGCGCGGGCAAGTCGATCCTGGTCGACGCGGTGCAACTGGTCACCGGTGCGCGCGCGGACGCCGGCACCGTCCGCGAGGGTGCGACACGGACCGATGTGAGCGCCGAATTCGACTGCCCCGCGACGCTGCTGCAGTGGCTCGATGACGCCGGCTTCGATCGCGGCGACGTGTTGCTGCTGCGCCGCACGGTCGACCTGCAGGGCAAGAGCCGGGGCTGGATCAACGGCAGCCCCGCCACCGCGACGCAGATGCGCGAATGCGGCGAAAAGCTGATCGACATCCACGGCCAACATGCGTGGCAGAGCCTGACCCGGCCCGAGGCCGTGCGCGGCCTGCTCGACGCGTATGCCAGGCTGGATTGCAACGCCATGGCTGCCGGTTGGCAAAACTGGCGCCAGGCGCAGAAGTCGCTGGCCGATGCGCTGGCGGCGCAGGACTCCCTGCAGCGCGAGCGGGAACGGCTGATCTGGCAGATCGGCGAGGTCGACCGGCTGGACCCCCGCGCCGACGAATGGGATGAACTCAATACCGACCACGGGCGCCTGTCGAACGCGCAATCGCTGCTCGATGCGGCGCAGGGCGCGCTGGAGGCCCTGCAGGCCAACGACGAAGGCGCTGCGGGCGCGCTCAGCGCCGCGCTCCAGCTGCTGCAACAGCAGCAACACCTGGAGCCGGGCTTCCAGGCCGTTGCCGAGGTGCTGGCGTCGAGTCTCGCGCAGGCCGAGGACGCGGTCCATTCGCTGCGCTCCTACCTCAGAAAAACCGAGCCCGACCCGGATCGCCTGGCGCAGCTGGACCAGCGGCTGGCGCTTTGGATGTCGCTGGCGCGCCGCTACAAGCGCCCGCCGGCAGAGCTGCCGCAATTGCTGGCCTCGTGGCGCACCGAACTAGTCCGGCTGGATGCGGCCTCCGATGTGGCTGCGCTGGAGGCAGCTGAAAGGACGGCAGGTGCCGCCTACCTGCGCGAAGCACGGACCGTCTCCAAGGCGCGAGGCAAGTCTGCGCCACTGCTGGCCCGGGCGATCACGCAGGCCATGCAAGGCCTGGGGATGCAAGGCGGGCGTTTTGAGGTCGCCCTTCAGGCTGCGGCCCAGCCGATGCAAAGCGGCCTCGAAGATGTTTGCTTTCTGGTGGCCGGACACGCTGGCAGTTCACCGCGACCGGTCGCCAAAGTCGCTTCCGGGGGCGAGTTGTCGCGCATGGCGCTGGCAATTGCGGTGACCACGAGCCAGTTGGGCACGGCACAGACCCTGATCTTCGACGAGGTCGACGCCGGTGTCGGTGGCGCCGTAGCGCAGACCGTGGGGCGGCTCATGAAGCAGCTCGGCATCGACCGCCAGGTGTTGGCGGTGACCCACCTGCCTCAGGTGGCCGCCTGCGCCGACCACCACCTGGTGGTCTCCAAACACCTGCGTGGCAAGGCGACCTTGAGTTCGGTCGCGGCGGTACAGGGCGAAGCGCGCGTGGCGGAAATAGCGCGCATGCTGGGCGGCGAACGGCTGCTCGACACCACGCTGGCACACGCGAAGGAAATGCTGCAGTCGCAGCAGTGAAACGCGACGGGTGACTACCATGGACCTGGAACTGATACTGATCACCGGCATGTCGGGTTCCGGCAAGTCGGTTGCGCTGCATGCGCTGGAGGACGCCGGGTACTACTGTGTCGACAACCTGCCCCCGGAGCTCCTGCTGCAGTTCGTCACCCTGCAGCATGAACGTCTTGCCGCCAGGGTCGCGATCGCGATGGACATTCGCAGCGCGGCCTCGTTGCCCCAGGTACCCGAGCGGCTGCGCGCATTGGCCAAACTCGGCGTCACCATCAAGTCGCTGTTCCTGGACTCCACCACCGACACCCTGG
The DNA here is from genome assembly GCA_031381865.1 of Betaproteobacteria bacterium. Taxonomy (GTDB): domain Bacteria; phylum Pseudomonadota; class Gammaproteobacteria; order Burkholderiales; family Burkholderiaceae_C; genus CAISIP01. Next base: position 4,509 of record JANMYG010000377.1, read on the forward strand.
TGCGCCGGTATTCGGAGTCGCGGCGCAAGCACCCGCTGTCGCAGTCCGACGGGGACGACGCCTCGACCGATCAGCGGCGCGCCCTGGTCGACGCGATCGAACTGGAACGCGAACTGCTGGCCGATCTGCGCGAGCACGCGCACGTGATCGACACCAGCCTGATCCGGCCGTCGCAATTGCAGCGTTATGTGCGGTCGCTGGTCGTCGTGCCGGGCGGGCACTTGACGCTGGTGTTCGAGTCGTTTGCCTTCAAGCGCGGGATCCCAGGCGACGCCGACTTTGTGTTCGACGTGCGCATGTTGCCCAACCCGCACTACGAGCCGGACCTGCGCGCGTTGAACGGACGCGATGAGCCCGTGGCCGAATTCTTCCGGCAACACGCGCAGGTGCGCAAGATGATGCTGCATATCGCGCAGTTTCTCGATGAATGGCTCGACTCGCTGACCAACGACAACCGCAGTTATGTCACGGTGGCAATCGGCTGCACCGGTGGTCAGCACCGCTCGGTCTACCTCGTGGAAGAACTGACCCGCATGTTCGCCGACCGATGGACCACGCTCAGCCGGCACCGTGAACTCGACGCAACGCCTGGACGCTACCCTTCGACCTCGTTCGGCTGGCTGCAGGCCTGATGCAGCAGCCGCCGCACTGGCGCCGGCAGGCCCAGCCCCGGCCAGTCACCGGCTGGGAACCACTGCCCAGCGGTCGCATCCAGACCGTTGCTCGGCACCCGTATGCGAACCGGGTGCAGGTAAAGGTCCCTGTGTGTCAGCACATGCTTGAAAGGTGCTTGGTCCGCGAGCGCGGCACGGTGGCGCGCCGCAACCGAGGACACCAGTTCATCACGGTGGTCGAACCATGGCATGCAATAAAGCCCGGCCCATACTCCGGGCGTGGGTCGTCGTTGCAGCCACACCGCGCCGTCGCGGCGCTCGGCCCACAATAACCAGATCGTCTGTGCGCTGCGCTTGAGTTTGCGCGTCCTGACCGGAAACGCTTCCGGCGTGCCGAGCCGGGCGGCCTGGCAATCCAGCGCCAACGGGCAACGGGCGCACTGGGGTTGGCGCGCAACACAGACGGTAGCTCCCAGGTCCATCATGGCCTGGCTATAACGGGGCATCGCGTGGAGCAGATCCCGGCGCGGAAGCAAACCGGTCGCGGCGTCCCAAAGCCGGCGCTCGTTCGCCGCCAGCGCGAGATCGGCGTCGAAGCCCAGCAGGCGTGTCACGACCCGTTTGACATTGGCATCCAGGATCGCCACGCGCTCACCGAAGCAGATCGATGCAATGGCCGCCGCCGTGGAGCGCCCGATGCCGGGCAAAGTCTCCAGTTGATCGGCACGGCGCGGAAATTCCCCACCCCACGCGCGCACCACCTCGACGGCGCATCGGTGCAAATTGCGGGCACGGGTGTAATAACCCAGGCCGCTCCACAGGCCCAGCACCTCGTCCAGACTGGCCGAAGCCAGCGATGCGACATCCGGCAGGCGCTCCACAAACCGCGCGAAATAACCAACGACTGTTGTCACCTGGGTCTGTTGCAGCATGACCTCGGACAACCAGACACGGTACGGGTCACGCGTGGTCTGCCAAGGCAGATTGTTCCTGCCATGCACCGCCTGCCAGCGCACGACGCGGTGCGCCATCGCAAGCCGCGCGGTCAAGACGGCAGCGAAGCTGCAGCCAGCGGGGCAGCCGAACTGGTACGGCGCACGTCGCGCACACGAATCAGGTAGTTGGTCAACTCGCCAAGCTTGCCCTCGAGTTCGCTCAACGTGGCCTCCTGGGATTCGATCTCGGCAATACGGTCGTTCAGTCCGCCCGTGGCTTGCTGAATTCGGTCAATCGCCTCGATGCGACGCCCGAAGTTGCGACGCCGTTCGCGCAATTGCGCGTCGAGCTGGGCCGCCGCGGTCTTGCTCCACAGTTCGACATCGCCCAGTGCGGTTTCATGGATCGTCCGCAATCGCGTCGCCAACGCGCGCACAAGCTTGTCGGCAAACTCCGAGCGGGCCAGCCTGAAGGTGTTCACCACGCTGAGGTACTGCAGGTGTCCGCGTTCAACCATGTCCAGGCCCTGCAGGTACGACGCAAACTGCGGCTCCGCCGGCGCCTGCAGCGAGAACCCATGCTCGCCGTTGAGCTGGCGAAAAGTTGCGGCGAGCATGGTCTGAATCTCGCTGCACAGCGCCTGTACCTTGTGAAAAATCGCCCGCAGGCGGTCAAATGTCTCACCATAGGTCTTCTTGACACCCAGCTTGAGGCCGGACTGGTGCAGGGCAGCATTCAGCTGAGCCATCTCGGCCTTCAGGGCGGATGCGCTCAGGCTGTCGAAAACTTCGCGCAGCAACTTCAGGTGCACCGAGCGGACCGCGTGGATCTTCGCGCCGCTGAGGTCGAATTCGGCCTGCTCCTGGGAAATGCGCGCCCGCATGTGCTTGATGACCGAGGCGTTCTTCCCCTGCAGGCCCTTGAGCTCCATCATCTGCTCGGCCAAGTCCCGCCGGCGGATGTTGATGACTCGCCCAGTCTCCAGACGCAGGCTCGATATCCCGGCCGCGACTGCGGCACCCAGGATCTTCTGGCGCTGACCCATGATGCCCGCACCGAGTGCTTCTTCGAGGGCCGGCAAGCAGCTGGCCGCAAGCAGTTCCGCATCGTCGGTGACCTTGGCCACGAGCCCTTTCTGGGCCGACACCGGAATCACCTGGGTCTTCGGAATACCGAGGATCTCGGCAGTCGAGGCGCACTGGCGGTCGATCTGGGCCTGGATCTGGGCCGGAGAGCTGAGCGCATCCCACAAGGTATCGATCTTGTTGAGCACCACGAGACGCAGGTCCGCGCCATCCGAATCAACCACCAGGTGTTCGCGCCAGATCGCCATGTCCGATTTCGTCACCCCGGTGTCGGCGCCCAGGATGAATACCACTGCCTGGGCCTGTGGCAGCAGGCTGACGGTGAGTTCGGGCTCAGCGCCGATGGCATTGAGCCCGGGCGTGTCGAGAATGACGAGCCCCTGCTTGAGCAAGGGATGGGCGATGTTGATCAGCGCGTGGCGCCAGCGAGGCACTTCGACCAGGCCCTGCGCATCGATGCGGGGGTTGTCTTCCGGGTCCTCGTGGTCGAACAGGCCCAGTGCCTGGGCATCTTCCTTGGTGACCTGCCGGGTCTGCGCGACCATTTCAAGCGCCGCAGCGAGCTGCTGTGGATCGTTGACGTCGAGGTCGACGCGCGTCCACTTCTCCGGCACCATGCGCCATTCCATCAGCGCCTGCGGTTGCAGGCGGGACTCGATCGGGAGCAATCGCAGGCACGGCGGCACGTCCGGGTCGTAACCCATTTCAGTCGGGCACATGGTGGTGCGCCCGGCGCTGGCAGGCATGATGCGGCGTCCGTAGCCGGCGAAGAATATGGCGTTGATGAGTTCGGACTTTCCGCGCGAAAACTCGCCGACGAAAGCCACCATCACCTTGTCCGACCGCACCTGCGTTTCCAGTCGACGCAGCCGCTCCTCGACGCCGGCGTCGAGCAGGTCGCGGTCCTTCATCCACTCGGCCAGCAGCTTCAGGCGCAGGCCGAACTCGCGACGCCACGCACCGTGCTGATCAAATTGCTCGTTGAATGTAGTACTCAAGATTCCCCCGCAGACTTTTCAATATAGCATCGAGCGGCGCAATTGCGTTCAGTTTCTCTGGCATGTGTGGCAGAAAAAACTCGACCTTTGGCCCTGGCGGATCGATTTGATGGGTCCGCCACACACTTTGCAACTCTGGCCGGCGCGCCCGTACACCATGGCTTCGAGCTGGAAATGCCCGGCGTCTCCATGCGCGTTGGAAAAATCCCGCAGTGTGCTGCCACCCATTTGCACCGCCCTCGACAGCACCGCCCGCACCGCGGCGTGCAATCTGGCGGCACGGCCGCTGGTCAGGCGCGCGGCGCGCACGGTAGGCCGGATACCCGCCTGAAACAGCGCCTCGCATGCGTAGATGTTGCCGACCCCGACCACCAGTTCGCCGGCCAGCAGCACCTGCTTGACCGGTGAGCGGCGCGCCCTCAAACCACGCTGGAACGCGAGCAGATCGAACCCGTCGGACAGCGGCTCCATGCCAAGTCTGCCCAGCAACTTGTGCGCGATCGGCGAATCTTGATCTGGCGCGAAAACCACCGCGCCAAACCGGCGCGGGTCGTTCAATCTCAAGCAGCCGTGGCTGGTCAGCAGTTCGAAGTGGTCGTGCGGGCCCGCGGGCGGCAGCGAGGCCGCGAACCCCAGGCTGCCGGACATGCCAAGGTGCACCAGCAACAGGCCGTTTTCCAGGTCGAGCAGCAGGTACTTTCCGCGCCTGCGCACGCCGATCACCTGCTGTCCGAGCAATTCGGATGTGGAACATCCCAACGGCCAGCGCAATGGCTTGCCAAGCGTGACCGATAGAATGCGCGACCCCGCGATCCGGTCGGCAAAACTCAATCGCGTCACTTCGACTTCTGGTAGTTCGGGCATGGTCAAGGATAGCGGGTGCCACAACAAGTCCCGGGTTGGATTATTATGGTTTGATGATTCGATCCTTATGGCGCCTCGCCTTGGTTTTGGTCGTCGCGGCTTTGAGCGCGAGCCCCTCGTACGCGCAAGACGCCACCGCCCGGCCGGACACGGAACCCAATTCGTCCATGGACGGCGAAATGTTCTACCAACTGCTGCTGGGGGAACTCAACGCCATCGGTGGAGAACCCGGCGTCGGTTTTTCGCTGCTGCTCGACGCGGCGCGAAAAACCAACGATGCCCGGCTGTTCAGGCGCGCCACCGACATCGCCTTGCAGGGCCGCTCGGGTGATTCCGCGTTGCAGGCCGCACGTGCATGGCGTCAGGCGATTCCTGGCTCGCGGGAGGCCAACCGCTATTTGCTGCAGATCCTGGTTGGCCTGAACCGGCTCACGGAAGCGCTTGAACCGCTCAAGCGTGAACTCGCGACCGCCGACGCCAAGGAGCGCGATGCGGTGATCAACAGCGTGCCGCGTTATTTCGCACGGGCTTCGGACAAGAAGCTCGCCGCCAGCATCGTGGAACAGGCGCTTGCCGAGTACCTCGGCAGCCCGACTTTCGGCGCGGCCGCCTGGACCTCGGTTGGTCGCATGCGCATTGATGCCGCCGATCCGGTCGGGGCGCTGGAGGCGGCGCAACGCGGGCAGGCGCTCGAAGCAACCGCCGAAGGCCCGGCCATAGTGGCGCTGAACCTGATGGACCCCAAGCTGCCGCAGGCAGAGGCGATCATCCGCAAGTACCTGGAAGGGCAGCCGCGGATCGAGGTGCGGATGGACTACGCACGGGTACTGCTGAACGCGCGGCGTTATGCCGAATCCGCCGCGCAACTTCGCGCGGTGACCAGCGCGAAGCCGGATTACCCGCAGGCATGGCTGATCAAGGGGACCATGGAGCAGCAGGACAAACAGCTGGTGGCTGCCGAGCAGTCATTTCGCCGTTTTGTGGAACTGGAATCGGCCAAGGCACCGGATCCCAGTGCAAACGAAGAGAATCGCGGCCTGACGCAGGCCTACCTGGCGCTGGCAGAGATCGCCGAGCAACGAAAAGACTATGCCGGCGCGCAAGCCTGGCTCGGGCGAATCGATAGCGCCCAGGAAATGATCAGCGTACAGAGCCGGCGCGCCATGATCCTGGCGCGCCAGGGCAAGCTGGCGGAGGCCAGGGCGCTGATTCGTTCCCTGCCGGAACAAGGCGGTACCGACGCGCGACTGAAGATCAGTGCCGAGGTGCAGTTGTTGCGTGAAAATAAGCAATACCGTGCCGCCTACGAATTTCTGGGAGACGCGCTGGCGCGCATGCCGCAAGACGTCGACCTGATATACGACCGGGCGATGGTTGCCGACAAGATGGGCGATGCCAATGAAATGGAGCGATTGTTGCGGGTCGCGATCGCGGCCAAGCCGGAATACCACCACGCCTACAACGCCCTGGGCTATTCGCTGGCGGACCGCAACGTGCGCCTGCCCGAGGCCAGGCAATTGGTGCAAAAGGCCCTGGAATACGCCCCGGGCGATCCGTTCATTACCGACAGCCTGGCCTGGGTCGAGTTTCGAAGCGGCAACCTGAAACTGGCGCTGGGCCTGTTGCAGCAGGCGTTCAAGGAAAAACCGGATGCGGAAATCGCCGCCCATCTTGGCGAGGTGCTGTGGACCATGGGCGATCGGACCCAGGCGTTGGCGGTCTGGAAAGAAGGCATGGTGCTGAATGCCGAAAACGAAACCCTGCTTGAAACCCTCAAACGGCTGCGTGTGAAGCTGTGATGGCCGGCCTTGGCAGGCGTGTGGCGGCAACCGTGGTGTTGCTGGCGTTGTTGTCCGGATGTGCCCAGCCAGTGCGCCAGAGCGGACCACAGGTGGCGTTCTGGGCCGGTCGGATGGCGTTGCGCGTCGAGGCGGACCAGGCGCAGTCCTTCAGCGCCGGCTTCGAACTCAAAGGCGATGCGCAGGCCGGCGAGTTGTCCCTCTTTTCACCGCTGGGCGCCACCATCGCCCAGATGGCATGGAAACCCGGCGAAGCGCGCCTGCGTTCCGACGGCAAGGAACTCCACTTCGGTTCGCTCGACGCCCTGACCAGACACGCCACGGGAACCGAACTCCCGGTGGCCGGTATGTTCCAGTGGCTGGCAGGGGAGAACGCCGAAATTGCAGGCTGGCAGGCCGACCTGCGTGAACTCGGCACCGGACGTCTGGTGGCGCGTCGAAGCTTGCCGCCCCCCGCCGTGGAAATCCGACTGGTACTCGATTGATTGCTGGCGCGCAGCCGGTCCGCCATGAAGTCGCTGTTCGACGTCCCCGCTCCCGCCAAGCTCAACCTCTTTCTGCATGTGACAGGGCGACGCGAGGACGGTTACCACCTTATCCAGTCTGCATTCGTCCTGATCGACTGGTGCGATACGCTGCATTTTGAACTGCGTCGGGACGGTGCGATCAGCCGCGAGGATCTGACAACACCACTTCCGGCCGAGGACTTGATCGTGCGGGCTGCCAAGGCACTTCAGGCCGCCACGTCGACACTGCACGGCGTGCACGTCGGTATTGAGAAGAACGTGCCGGCCCAGGCCGGAATGGGCGGCGGATCATCCGACGCCGCATCCTGCCTGCTGGCCCTGAACCGGCTGTGGCGGCTTGGACTTTCCCTGGGGCAGCTGTCCCGAATCGGGCTGTCGCTTGGGGCGGACGTGCCGTTCTTCCTGTCGGGGCGCAACGCATGGGTGCAGGGAGTCGGCGACAACATCACACCTATCGATGTGCCCAGCACACGCTACCTGGTCGTGAAACCACCTGACGGGCTGCAAACCGGGCAAATTTTCAAGGATCCGGACCTCAAAAGGGATACCGAAACTGCTATAATTTCAGGCTTTGCTGCGGACCCTCATGGATTCGGGCGCAACGACCTGCAGGCGGTGGCCCAAACGTATTGTCCCGGCGTCACGCGAGCCCTGGATTGGCTCGCGGCGAACGGGCTGGGGGGCAGGATGACGGGTTCCGGCAGTGCGGTTTTTGCATCGACCCTGAGCGAAGTTGCGTTGCGCGAGGCGCCGCCCAGTTTTCAGGTCCGCTGGTGCTGCGGTTTGGACGTTCATCCCCTGATGGGGTGGGCTCCCAGCGATGGTTTGACGGTGGGTGGCGATTAGCCGCCGACCCGTGTAGGGGAGTCGCCAAGTTGGTTAAGGCACTGGATTTTGATTCCAGCATGCGAAGGTTCGAATCCTTCCTCCCCTGCCAAATATGTTGTACGTGCCGCAGTCTTTACTTACCGGTGCGACCTTAATGAATCGCTGGGATACTCATGCAGGCTGCCCAACCACCTGATTTCATGGTTTTTACCGGCAATGCGAATCCGCGCATGGCGGCCGACATTGCACACCATCTCGGGATCTCCCTTGGTGCGGCGACGGTCGGGCGTTTTTCGGACGGCGAAGTAACTGTCGAAATCAATCAAAACGTACGCGCACGCGACGTGTTCGTGGTGCAGAGCACCTGCGCACCGACCAACGAAAACCTGGTGGAACTGCTGATCATGGTGGATGCGCTGAAGCGGGCTTCGGCCGAGCGCATCAGTGCCGTGATCCCCTACTTCGGTTATGCGCGCCAGGACCGCCGGCCGCGCTCGACGCGGGTTCCGATCACGGCCAAGGTCGTGGCCAACATGCTGCAGACCGTCGGTGTGGCGCGGGTGTTGACGATGGACCTGCACGCCGATCAGATCCAGGGGTTTTTCGACATTCCGGTGGACAACATCTACGCCTCGCCGGTGTTGCTCGGAGACCTGCGCCAGAAACAGTACGAAGACCTGATCGTGGTATCGCCGGACGTGGGTGGCGTGGTGCGGGCCCGCGCCCTGGCCAAGCAGCTCAATTGCGACCTCGCCATCATCGACAAGCGCCGCCCCCGGGCCAACGTCAGCGAAGTGATGCATGTGATCGGCGAGATCGAGGGCCGCAACTGCGTCGTGATGGACGACATGATCGATACCGCCGGCACACTGGTCAAGGCGGCCGAGGTCCTGAAGGAGCGTGGCGCGAAGAAGGTCTATGCCTATTGCACGCACCCGATTTTTTCCGGCCCGGCGATCGAACGCATCACGCAAGGCAATGCGCTCGACGAGGTGGTGGTCACCGACACCATTCCGCTGAGCAAGGCCGGTATGGCGTGCAGGAAGATCCGCCAGTTGACCGTGGCGCCGCTGATTGCCGAGACGATCCAGCGTATCGCCAAGGGCGACTCAGTCATGAGTTTGTTCTCTGACCAGGAGAACCTCTTCTGAACGTGTTCGGGGGGTTGCACTGGTCGGGGCCATCGTGGTCCAACGCGCCATCCATCAAGGTGCGTCGGGCTTTTTTGTAATCGGAGTCACACTGGTCGCGGTGGACTCCAGCAGGAGTAGTAAATGAAATTTGTCGCTTTTGAGCGCGCGCAGCAGGGGACGGGTGCGAGCCGCCGTCTCCGCATCACGGGCCGAACGCCCGCCATCGTTTATGGCGGCACCGGCCAGCCGCAACTGGTCGAACTCGACCACAACGCCTTGTGGCATGCCCTCAAGAAAGAGGTCTTCCATTCCACGATTCTGGAAATGGAGCTCAACGCCGCGAGCAGCAAGGTGCTGCTGCGCAACGTGCAGATGCATCCCTACAAGCAACTCATACTGCATGTCGACTTCCAGCGTGTCGAGGCCAACACCAAGCTGCACATGAAGGTGCCGCTGCACTACAGCGGCGAGGAGGAATCGCCCGCCGTGAAGCTCGACCATTGCCTGGTCAACCACGTTGTCACCGAACTGGACATCTCCTGCCTTCCGGCGGACCTGCCGGAGTTCATTGCGGTCGACCTGGGTGGCCTGAAAAAGGGCACATCGCTGCACGTCAAGGACGTGGTCCTCCCCAAGGGTGTCGTCGCCGTCACGCGCGGCAAGGAAAACCCGGTGCTGGTATCGGTGGTGACGCCGGCGGCCGAAGCGTCCGAAGCCACAGCAGCCGAGGCGGCAGCGGGTGCGGCGGCAGGTGCGACCGGGGCCGCCGCCAAGGCCGCTCCGGCCGCCAAGGCCGCTCCGGCGGCCAAGGCGGCTCCGGCAGCCAAGACGCCCGCAGCCAAGGCTCCGGCAGGCAAGGCTCCGGCAGGCAAGAAATAACTCGCCCGCCCGTCAGTCAACGGCCCACCTCGGTGGGCCGTTCTGTTGGTGCGAGATGGCAAACAGCAGCGTTCACTCCTTGATAATTTGCCCATGATCAAGCTGTTTGTGGGCCTGGGGAATCCCGGGCCTGAATACCAGGCGACCCGGCACAACGCAGGCTTCTGGTTTGTCGACGCGCTGGCACAGAAGCTGAAAGTCGCTCTGGCGGCGGACAAGGGCTACCACGGCCTGGTTGGCCGCACCACGGCGAACGGCCAGAACCTGTGGTTGCTCAAGCCGCTGACTTTCATGAACCTGTCCGGCCGCTCGGTTGCCGCCCTGACACGTTTCTACAAGATCGCGCCGCATGAGATCCTGGTCGCACATGACGAGCTCGACATCGTGCCGGGGCAAATGAAGCTCAAGCGCGGCGGCAGCCACGCCGGCCACAATGGGCTGAAGGATCTTCACGAGCAATTGGGCAGCGACGATTACTGGCGCCTTCGCATCGGCATCGGGCATCCCGGCGTCAAGACCGAAGTGATCAACTGGGTCCTGAAAAAACCGCCTGCCGAGCAGCAGCAGGCGATCGACGCGTGTATCGAGCGTTCACTCAAGGCCATCCCGATGCTGCTCGAAGGCGAGATGCAAAAGGCCACCATGCTGCTGCACACCAAGGCGCCACTGGAACCCGGCCCTACACAATCAGGGTGATGACACCGTGCCGGATCGGCGGGAACATCGGTGCGCACAGACACCGGTCGACCACCACAGGAGCGCGCACACCATGAACAAGTTCCAGTCAATGCTTGCCGCCATGCTGTTTGCCACCACGTTGGCAGGCCCTCAGGCATCCGGCCAGACCGTCTACCGGTGCGGCACCGAGTACAGCCAGACACCTTGTCCCGGCGCCGTGGTTGTCGATGCCAGCGACCGCCGCACGCCGGCCCAGAAAGCGCAGACCGATGCGGCTACCGCTCAGGCCGCCAGGAGCGCCGACAAGATGGAAAAAGACCGCCTGGCGTCGGAAAAGCGCCTCGCAGTGAAAGCAACCGTGAAGACCTTGCATTCGAAACAGCCTGGCGCGGCCGCCAAGTCCGAACGTCCCACAGCCAAGGCCGGTGGCGGTCAGAAGAAAAAGGTGCCGGAGTATTTCACCGCGGCGGTCGCCCCAGACCCGAAGAAAGACAAGAAGGCTCCCATCAAGACCGGCGATACCCCTTGAAGTTCGAGGGCATGGGCCGTTCGGTCTGAACTCGGCCTGGCCCGAAGCTGTCGACGTGTCAAATGTCCGAGGGGCTTCGACCCTTCGACAGGCTCAGGACTGGCCAGGCGCAGCCTGAACGAATCCGGTCCGACAAAGGTCCTGAGTATGAAACAAGCGACGACGCCCATCTGGGACCAGCGGTCGATACGCCATCGCCCGCCATTGCCGGCCACGGCAAGCCGCGCCGAGCGCGCGCCTGCCTCGGTGATCCTCAGGCAGCGCCGGGCGTGACGCCGGCCTGAAGGCGCCGGTACTTGCGCCAGAGCGAGTCCTGGTCTTCGACAAAATCCGGATTCACCGGGATACATGCGACCGGGCATACCTGCACACACTGCGGTTCGTCGAAATGCCCGACGCATTCAGTACACTTGTGCGGGTCGATCTCGTAGATCTCCTGCCCGAGAAAGATCGCTTCGTTCGGGCACTCCGGCTCACACACATCGCAATTGATGCACTCGTCTGTAATGATCAAAGCCATGGCCTGCCCCGAAAGTTTTCTTCACCCGCCACCCCTGGCGGTCGCATCCGGCACGATTATCGGCCGCTTCCCATACCAGTACCAGCGGGAATGACTTGCAGCCACCGCAAGGCGCAGCTGCGTAAGGCCCGCCCCGGCCGGCAGACCCGGCAAGGCACCTGACGCGCGTCCATGGGCCTGTTCCTGCTCAAGCGTGTCGTCACGCTGATCGCCACCCTGATCGGCGCGTCGATCGTCGTTTTCCTGGTGCTGGAGGTCCTGCCGGGTGACGCGGCCCAGGTCATGATGGGTCCGGACGCCGCGCCCGAGGTGGTGCGGGCGCTGGCGCGCAAGCTCGGGCTCGATCGCCCGCCGCTGGAGCGCTACTTCGACTGGGTCGGCGGCATGCTGACCGGCAAGCTCGGCGACAGTTATGCCTACAGCTCGCCGGTGAGCGAGATCATCCTGGAGCGCCTGGCGCTGACCGTGCCGCTGGCGGTGATGGCGATGGCGCTGACGACCGTACTGGCGCTGTCGGTCGGCATCTATGCTGCGGCGCGCCACAACCGCATCGGCGACGTCGGCCTGATGGCGGTCACGCAGGTCGGCATCGCGATCCCGAATTTCTGGTTCGCGATCCTGCTCATCCTGCTGTTCTCGGTCAAGCTGCAGTGGTTCTCGGCCGGTGGATTCCCCGGCTGGCGCGACGACCCGCTGGAGTCGCTGCAGTCGCTGCTGCTGCCCGCGCTGTCGCTGGCGGTGGTGCAGGCCGCGATCCTGGCGCGCATCACGCGCTCGGCCGTGCTGGACGTGATGCGCGAGGACTATGTGCGCACCGCCCGGGCCAAGGGGCTCTCGCAACGCGCCACCCTGTGGGGCCATGTGCTGCGCAACGCGATGATTCCGGTGATCACCGTCATGGGCCTGCAGGCGGCGGAATTGCTGGCCGGCACGATCGTGGTCGAGAACGTGTTCTACCTGCCGGGTCTCGGGCGGCTGATCTTCCAGTCGATCTCCAACCGCGACCTGATCGTGGTGCGCAACTGCGTGATGCTGCTCGCCACCATGGTGGTGGTGGTGAATTTCGTCGTCGACGTGCTCTACGCGGTGATCGACCCGCGCGTGAAGGCCAGCGACATATGAACGGCCCGACCGCCACCGCACCGCAGGCGACGCCGTCGTTCCTGCGCCGGGCACGCGGCCACCGCAGCTTTGTGCTGGGCGGCGCGCTGACCGCGCTGCTGGTGCTCGCCGCCACCCTGTCGCTGGTATGGACACCGTGGTCCCCGTACGAGATGGACATGGCGCTGAAGCTGCAACCACCGGGCGCCGCGCACTGGCTCGGCACCGACCCGTTCGGGCGCGACGTGGCCTCGCTGCTGATGGTGGGAGCGCGCAACTCGATCCTGGTCGGCGTGATCGCGGTAAGCATCGGCCTGCTGGCCGGCACCACGTTCGGCCTGATCGCGGCGGCGCGGCGCGGCTGGGTGGAAGAGTTGATCATGCGACTGTCGGACTTCACCTTCGCCTTTCCCGCCATCCTGTCGGCGATCATGATGACGGCGGTGTTCGGCGCCGGCATCGTGAACTCGATCATCGCCATCGGCATCTTCAACATCCCCACCTTCGCCCGGATCACGCGCGCCTCGGCCAACGCGTTGTGGTCGCGCGAGTTCGTGCTCGCCGCGCGCGCCTGCGGCAAGGGCCCCTGGAGCATCACCTTCGACCATGTGCTGCCCAACATCCTGTCGGTGCTGACGGTGCAGGTGACGATCCGCTTCGCGATCGCCATCCTCGCCGAGGCGGCCTTGTCCTACCTCGGGCTGGGCACCCAGCCGCCGCAGCCCTCCTGGGGACGGATGCTGGCGGAGGCCCAGACGCTGCTGTTCCAGGCCCCGCTGCTCGCGGTCTTCCCGGGTGTGGCGATCGCGCTCGCGGTACTCGGGCTGAACCTGCTCGGCGACGGGCTGCGCGACCTGCTCGACCCGCGCCTGGCGCGCAAGAGGTAGCGCCGATGCTGGAAGTAAAAGACCTGCGCGTGCGCCTGCAGACCCAGCGCGGCCCGGCCGAGGCCATCCGCGGCGTCAGCTTCACGCTTCAGCGCGGCGAAACCCTGGGCCTGGTGGGGGAGTCGGGTTGTGGCAAATCGATCACCGCGATGGCGCTGATGGGCCTGCTGCCCGAGAACGCGCAGGTCACCGGCAGCATCCGGCTCGACGGACAGGAGCTGGCGGGCCAGAGCGACGCGGTGCTGCGCCAGTTGCGCGGCAACCGCATCGGCATGATCTTCCAGGAGCCGATGACGGCACTCAACCCGGTGCACACCATCGGCGACCAGGTGGCCGAGCCGCTGCGCGTGCACCGCGGCCTGGCGCGCGACGCGGCGCGCGCGCGCTCGATCGCGCTGCTCGAGCGCGTGGGCATCGCCAATGCCGCCGGCCGGGTGGACGCCTACCCGCACCAGTTCTCCGGCGGCCAGCGCCAGCGCATCACGATCGCGATGGCGCTGGCCTGCGAACCCGAGCTGCTGATCGCCGACGAGCCGACCACCGCGCTGGACGTCACGATCCAGGGCCAGATCCTCGACCTGATCCATGATCTGGTGCAGGAGCGTTCGATGGCCCTGCTGCTGATCTCGCACGACCTCGGCGTGATCGCGCAGAACGTGCAGCGCATGATGGTGATGTACGGCGGCAGCGTAGTCGAAAGCGGCCAGACCACGCGCGTATTCGCGCACATGGCGCACCCCTATACGCGCGGCCTGTTCGGGGCGCGGCCACGCCTGGGGGCGGCTGCCGGGGCGCGGCTGACCACCATCGAGGGCAGCGTGCCCGAACTGGTGGATCTGCCGCACGGCTGCGCGTTCGCAGACCGCTGCGCCTGGGCGCAGCCGGCCTGCGTCGCCACGCGGCCCCCGCCCGTGCGGCTGGACGCCAGCCACGAAGCCAGTTGCCTGCGGCTCGAAGCCGTGCGTGCGGGGCCGCCGCCATGACCGAGACGCTGCTGGCCGTCGAACAAGTCACCCGCACCTACCACCTGCCGCGTGAAAAGCTGTGGCAGAAGGCGCCGCTGGTGCATGCGCTGCAGGGGGTGAGCTTCACGGTGCAAACCGGCCGCAGCCTGGGCATCGTGGGCGAATCCGGATCCGGCAAATCCACGCTCGCACGGCTGGTGATGGCGCTGGAGCCGCCCACTTCCGGACGGGTGCACATCCTTGGCCGCGACATGGCCACGCTGGAGCCGGCCGAGTTGCGCGCCGCACGGCGCGACTTCCAGATGGTGTTCCAGGACCCCTACGGCTCGCTCGACCCGCGCCAGACCGTCGAACGGATCGTCACCGAACCGCTGCAGGCACAAGGCGGCGGCACACCGGCGCAGAACCGGCTGCATGCGCAGGAGGTGCTGGTCTCGGTCGGCCTGCGCCCCACCGACCTGGACAAGTACCCGCATGAATTCTCGGGCGGGCAGCGCCAGCGCATCGCGATCGCACGCGCACTGATCACCCGCCCGCGACTGATCGTCGCGGACGAGCCGGTGAGTGCACTGGATGTCTCGGTGCAGGCGCAGGTGCTCAATCTGATGCAGGACCTGCAGCAGCAGTTCGGCGTCACCTACCTGCTGATCAGCCACGACCTCGCGGTAGTCGACCACCTGTGCGCCGAAGTGGCCGTGATCTTCCAGGGCCGCATCGTCGAACAAGGCAGCCCGCTGACCCTGTTCAGCAATGCGGCCCACCCCTACACCCGCGCACTGCTTGCGGCGGTGCCGCGCATGGAGCCGCGGCGCCACGACGAATCCCGCCTGCGCACCGTCGCGGTAGCGCCCCGACCCCAGCTGCCCGGGGCCTGTCCGTATGCCCACCGCTGCCCGCACGTGCAGCCGCGGTGCGAAGCCAGCCGGCCGGAACTGCTGCCGGCCGAACCGGGCCATCTGGTGGCATGCCACTTCCCGCGCACCGCGCCAACCTCGACCAACACGCCATCGATTCCGCCGCCGTCCGGACCGCGCTTCGGTTCGGTGCAGCGCTGATGGCGACGGTGCTATTGTTGCGACCTTGGAAATCAATGAGTCTCCCGTCTCCCATGCCCCTTTGAAAGGAACCCTGACCATGCTCAATCGCCGTTCTGTACTCACATCCACCCTGTCGACCGCCGCACTGGCAAGTGTGCCGTTTTCCTCCCAGGCGCAGGGCAAGAAGGACACGCTGGTGTTCGGCATGTCCCTGGAGCCATCACCCGGCTTGGACCCGACCGGCGGCGCAGCGTCTGCCATATCGGAGGTAACGCTGTACAACGTATTCGAAACTCTTACCAGGATCAACAGCGATGGCTCTGTCTCGCCGTTGCTGGCTGAGAGCTGGGAGGTGTCACCCGACCTGAAGACCTACACCTTCAAGCTGCGCAAAGGCGTCAAGTTCCAGAACGGCGAACCCTTCAATGCCGCGGCGGTGAAATTTTCTTTCGAACGCGCGGGGACCGAAAAAAGCATCAACAAGGACAAGCGCATCTTCGCCGCCATCAGCAGCGTGGCGGCGATCGACGACCATACCGTGGTTGTCCTGAATTCCCAACTCAACCCGAATTTCCTGTTTGCGATGGGCCTGGGCACGGCCGTCATCGTGGAACCCAGGAGCGCCGAGACCAACGGCACCAAGCCGGTCGGTACCGGGCCATACCAAGTGGAGGCATGGAACAAGGGCTCATCGGTGGTGCTGTCGAAATGGGACGGCTACCGCAATGCGGCCGCGATCAAGTTCAAGAAGGTGACATTCCGGTTCATCAGCGACCCCGCGGCCCAAGCGGCGGCCCTTCTGTCCGGCGACGTGGACGTGTTTCCCCGCATCGGCACGCGCGTGGTGCCCCAATTCAAGAGCAACCCGAAATTCCAGGTGCTGATCGGCAACTCGCAGGGCAAGACGATCCTGACCATCAACAACAAGAAAAAGCCGCTCGACGATGTGCGGGTGCGCCGTGCGATCCTGGCCGCCATCGACCGCAAGGCCGTGATCGAGGGCGCTGCAGACGGTTATGGGTCGCCGATCGGCAGCCACTATGTGCGCGGCTTGCCAGGGTTCATCGACACCACCGGCATCAACCCGTTCAACATCGAGAAAGCCAAGGCGCTGCTGGCCGAGGCCGGCGTCAAGACACCACTGGAACTGTCGCTCAAATTGCCGCCGACAACCTACGCGCGTCCGGGCGGCGAGGTGATCGCGGCGCAACTGGCCAAGATCGGCATCATCGCCAAGATCGAGAACATCGAGTTCGCGCAGTGGCTCAGCAACGTTTTTGGTGGTCCGAAGAACTTCGACCTCACCATGATCCTGCATGTGGAGCCGTTCGACCTCGGCAACTACGCCAACCCGAACTACTACTGGGGCTACGACAATCCGAAGTTCAATGAGTTGTACAAGCAGATCCAGAATGCGCCGCGCGTCGCGGACCGCGACAAATTGCTCGCCGAAGCCCAGCGCATGCTCGCCAACGACGCGGTCAATGCCTTTCTTTACCAGCCGCAATTGCCCACGGTGGCCATCAAAAACCTCAAGGGCCTGTGGAAAGACATGCCGACCTTCGCCAACGACCTGTCGTTGTTGTCCTGGGGTTGACCAGCTAGTGTAGTGCTTCTAAATTAATGGAACTATTCGTCATCTGCTGCTTCCAAGAAGTATCTGGGGCATATTGGAGGCGGCGATGCGAAAGGCAACAGCGATTGAATTGGACGACGCGCAGCGAAAGAAACTGATGAGGCTT
>JANMYG010000399.1:0-4940 GCA_031381865.1 Betaproteobacteria bacterium
ACGCCTTCGCGCCCGTAGTCGACGAACTGCTCCCACGCCGACGATTCGGCCAGCGTGAACTTCTGCTCGGAGCTGTCTACGCCCAGGATGCCGGCGCGGGTCGTGCCCTGGTACTCCAGGCGGACCAGGCCGCGGTGTTGCGGGTCGAGGTCGAAGAACAGGTGGTAAGCGACCGCCAGTGTCTTCGGCGCGGCGGCGCAGCTTGCCGTGAAGCGCAGCACCGCGTAGGCGCCGTCGCTGTGGTTGTCGATCAGCTGCTCGTCGACGCGTGTCGGGCAGGGGGCGCTGGCCGGCCCGAGCCGCAGCCGCGCCAGCGCGTAGGCGGCGATCTCGGCCTGCCGCGCCCGGACTTCGCCCCAGGTGATGGCGCCGTCCTGGTTGGCGTCCAGGCCCATGGCATGGTCGAGGTCGCGCAGCGCGATGTCCCACTGGCCGTCGATTTTTTCACCGTCGACCTTCAGCGTCAGGTAGCTGTCCGAGGGCTTGTGCGCGAAGGCCGGCGGCAGCGCGAAGCCGCAGACCAGCGCGACCAGCAGCAACAGGGCGCGCCTCATTTGGTCGCGCCTTTGCCGTTCACCAGCGCGGCGACCAGCGGGTACTCGAAACGCGTCTCGGCCAGCCAGCGCTGGACGATGCCGATGGCCGCCGCATCACCGGCAGCTGTCGCGGCCTGCGCCAGGATGCGCAGGTCGGCGGGCTCGCGCTGCACCTGCCAGTTGGCGAGCGCCAGCACCAGCGCGGCGCGCGCGTCGCCGCGCAGGCCGAGCTCGAAGCGTGCGTTCTCGCGCTGGTGCACGGTGTCGCCGCGGGCGTGGCTGGCGTCGAATCGCATGCGCAGGGTCTCGATCGACGCGGCGGCGTCTGGCGACTGCAGCGCCTTCTGCGCCAGCGCCAGGCGCAGCAGCAGCGGGTCGCTGCGGCTCTCGTTCTTGAGCAGCGCCACCACTTCGAGCGCGCGGCCCCGATCGAGCAGCCAGTCGCTGTACGCGCCCAGCAGGTACAGGTCGCGCTCGCCGGTGTCGAGCGCCGCACGGAAATGGCGTTCGGCCGCCGGGTCGCCCCGGCGATGGGCGATCTCGCCCAGCAGCGTTTCGACCCACGCGCGGGTCGCGCCGTCGACCCGCGGCAGCGCGGCGAAGGCCTGCACCAGCGCCGCGTATGCGGCGCCCGCGTCGCCGCTGACGCTGTCGATGGTGGCGCTGCACGCCACCAGGTAGAAAGCCGAAACCAGGCCGCGTAGCCGCTCGCAATCGGCACGCGCCGGCGCGTACCTGCCCTGAACGGTGCGCAGGGTGGCGCGGGTGAGCAGGGCCTGCGCGTTCTTGGGCTCGCGTTGCGAGAGACGGTCGAGATCGGCGATCGCCGGTTCGAACTGGTGAATGCTTTGCAGGATCGTCGCGCGCAGCATCAGCACACTGGACGGGGCCTCCGGCACCTGCCACCACGGGGCGAGTGCGGCCTGCGCATAACCCAGGAAGCGCGGATCGCCGTCGACACGCGACGCCTGGATGTACGCCGACGCGAGCGCGGTCGCGCGCCCCAGGTCGTTGGGCGCCTGCGCGGCGGCGACCTGCAGCGACTTGAGCCGGCTGGACTGCGGAGTGCCGCCAGGCAGCCGCTCGAGCACCTGCGCGTCGTCGGTCGGCCGAAACGGTGTCGCCCACGCGGTGGCCGCCAGGGCGAATATCGCGACGGCGGCCGCCCATCGCCATGCCTTTCTCCGCCATTGACCAGTTGCCTGCAATTCAAACTCCCTTTGGTGACCTTCGAAGCCAGGACGACGGCCCCCGATCGGTGCGCTGCCGCTGCCATGGATACGCAGCGCCTTGGCATCTGGATGTTGTCGCGACCCCTGTGCCGCCGCAGCTATCCAATTGACACGGATTTTCGTATCATTTCGTGTCGCCCGATCGAACCGGCCTGCCTGGCGCGCCAGCATGCTTCGCACTTCGCAGCGGCAAGGCGCCCCGGCGCAGGCACCCGTATGCCAGGGTAGCCTCGCCAGGGGCTGAACCGTAATCGCGGAGCGCGGCATGGCCGCGAGCACCGCTCAAGGAGAGCAATATGAAGAAGCCCTGGATCAAGTTATTGTTCGCGTCCGCGCTCGTCGCCACGGCCGCGAGCACCGTGCAGGCGTCGAGCCACCGCGAGGCGCTGGCGATTCTCAACGAGCCCTGCGCCGACAACACCGACACCTATGCCTGGGTGTCCAACGGTGCGCACGACAAGCTTTACCTGATCATGAACTTCAACCCGCTGCACGAGCCGGGTCAGGGCAACCAGGGCCTGCGTGCCTGCAACGGCTACCGCTACGAGTTCCATATCGGCAAGGGCACCAGCCTCAAGTCCAGGGTGATCTACCGCGTCGAGTTCAAGAACACGCTCACGCCGGCCCCGGCGCCGCGCCCGATGGATCCGGTGGGTGGCGGCAACGAACTGCTGTGGCAGCTCACCGGCGGCACCGAGACCATGAAGGTGACGCGCGTCGTGGCCGGGGCGGACGGTCGCGGTGACGAGGATGACGACGACGAGCGCGCGGGCGACCGCGACCGTGCCACTGTCCTCGGCGATGCTCTGCCGGTGCTGCCGAACAACCATGGTCCGCAGACCGACCGGCTGGTCTACGGCCTCGGGCCGTTCTCGGGTTACGACTCCGGTTCCGCGACCAGCCGTGAAGTCGGGCTGTACGACCAGCCTTTCGTCGATACCTTCATCCACACGCTGGCGAACGGCGGGCGCGTCATCGCGGGGCAGTTCGACGACCCGTACCAGCTCGACGAGAAGGGCATCTTCGACCTCGTCAACCTGAACCGGGACGACCTGGGCGGCATCCCGGGCGCGCGCCGGCCGCCGGGCAAGGACGTATTCACCGGGTTCAACCTGTTCTCGATCGCGCTCGAGGTTCCGATCACTGATGTGTTCCCGAACGGCATCCCGCACAACGGCGTACCCCTTGCAAGCTCGACCGACAGCCTGCTGCGCATCCATGCGCGGATCAGCCGGCAGCGCACGCAGACCGTCGATGCGGGCAACATCATCACCGGGCTCAGGGGTTCCGGCAAATGGGTGCAGGTCGGGCGCAATGCGCTGCCGCTGTTCAACGCCGGCCTGGTGGGGACGCAGCGACAGACGCTCTACCTGCGCAGCAGCCCGATGCACGACGTGAGCAACTTTGGCGCGGACATCCTGTACCCGGTGCTGGTGCGCGACGCCGACGCGCTCGGCATCTACCGGGCCCTGGGTGTTCCCGCGGGCACGGTGGCCACGCTCAGGGGTCCGCGGGCGGACATCATCAGTGCCATCAACCTGGGCCGGCCGATTCCGGTCGCCGACGGCTCCACCGGTGACGTGCTCACGCTCGACGCCGCCATCGACTCCAGCTTTCCCAATGGCCGGCGCCTCGGCGGCGGGACGGCGCCGAACCGCCACCAGGTGAACGTGAACAGCGTGTTGATCAGCCTGATCGTCGCCGGCAACCCGGCTGCGGGCCTGGCCAAAGGCGTCGAGGTCAACGACAAGAACTTCCTTGACCGCTTCCCGTTCCTGGCGCCGGCGCACCAGGGCCTGCTGCAGGGGCACGGCGGCATCAATCTGCCGCCGGTGCCGAACATCCCGGTGCCGTAGCGCATCACGGGCGAAGCAGCTTCGCCCCTGGTTGCCCGGGGGCGGCGCGGCTTTGTTTTGGGGCGGGCCACGGTTCGCCCTGCAACCGCTGCGCGAACCCGGCGCCGATTCATTGAAAGGGAACCGATGACCACACAGTTATGGCAAAGCACGGCGGGTGAACTGGCGCGCATGATCGCCGCCAGGCAGGTCACCTCGGCCGAAGTCGTCGAGGCGCACCTGGAGCGCATCGCCGCGGTCAACCCGCAGGTCAACGCCATCGTGCGCGTGCTGGCCGACGAAGCCCGGGCGGGCGCCGCGCTGGCCGACCAGGCCGTGCGGCGTGGCGACGCGCTGGGGCCGCTGCATGGCGTGCCGTGCACCGTCAAGGAAAACATCGACATGGCCGGCCTGCCGACCACCTGGGGCGTACCGGCGCTGGCCGGCGCCGTGGTGCCGCAGGACGCGCCGGTGGTGCAGCGCATGCGTGCGGCCGGGGCGATTCCGATAGGGCGCACCAACCTGCCCGACATGGGGCTGCGCGTCAGCACCGACAGTTCACTGCACGGCATCACGCGCAACCCCTGGAACCCGCTGCGCACGGCGGGTGGTTCGAGTGGCGGCGAGGCGGTGGCGCTGGCCACCGGCATGAGCCCGATCGGCCTGGGCAACGACATCGGCGGCTCATTGCGCAACCCGGCCAGCGCCTGCGGCATCGCGTCGATCCGCCCCTCGGCCGGGCGCGTTCCCGACGCCGGTTTCGTGCCGGCCGAGGACCGCCTGCTGGCGGTGCAGCTGATGCAGGTGCAGGGCCCGATGGCGCGCCGTATCGCCGACGTGCGGCTGGGCCTGCAGGTGCTCATGGGTGCGCACCCGCGCGACCCGTGGTCGATCACCGCGCCACTGATCGGGCCGGTGGTGGGCAAGCCGATCCGGGTCGCGGTGGTGGCGGCGCCGCCGGGCGGCAGTTGCGACCCGATCATCTCCGGCGTGGTGCGCCGCGCCGCCGACACGCTGGCCAACGCCGGCTACGACGTCGTCGAAGCCTGCCCGCCGCGTTACGAGGAGGTGGTGGCCACCTGGGCCCGTCTGCTGCTGGGCGATTTCGCGTCGGTGATGGCGCAGTTGTTGCCGTTGATGGGCGAAGCCGGCAAGGCCTTCCTGCACAACGCCAACAGCGCCGTTGCGCCGCTGGCCAGCGTGGCCGAGATGTCGCAGTTGCTGGTGCTGCGCGACGGCCTGGGCCGCGCATGGTCGCAGTTCATGGCCGAGCATCCGCTGCTGCTGACGCCGACCTGGACGCAGCTTGCGTTCGAGCAGGGCTTCGACGTCGCCTC
>JANMYG010000431.1:0-6002 GCA_031381865.1 Betaproteobacteria bacterium
GCGGGCGGGGGGGCTGGGCGTGTTAAGGGTGGAGCCCGTTGGTGGGGGGACACGAGCGGCGCCACCCCGCCAGCGCCCTCGGCTCGTCAAAGCGTGGCTCCCGTTCTTGGCATTTGAACGCCATCGCGCATTTTTGGCCGGCGAAACCCGATGGCAACGGCAGCTACCGGTTTCAGCCGGCCACCTTGCCCAGCATGCGGTCGGAAATTATCTTGAGCTGGATCTCCGAGGTGCCCTCGAAGATCTTTGTCAGCCTGGCGTCGCGCCAGTAACGCTCCACCGCATAGTGCGTGGTGTAGCCGGCGCCGCCCAGTATCTGCATCGCGTCGCTGCACACGCGTTCGGACATTTCGGAGGCGAACAGCTTGGTCATGGCCGCTTCGGTGTCGCAGCGTTGGCCCTGGTCGATCTGGGTACACACGTGGTAGTTGAGCTGGCGCGCGGCCTCGATCTGGGTCGCCATCTGCGCCAGCTTGAAACGGATCGCCTGGAAGTGCGCTATCGGCTGGTCGAACTGCACCCGCTCTTGCGCATAACGCGTGGCGTCCTCCAGCGCGCCGCGCGCCAGCCCGATCGAGCGCGCCGCCGTGTGGGCCCGGTAGGTCTCCAGCCCGCGCGAGAAGGCGGCGAAGGCCTCGCCCTCCTTGCCTACCAGCGCGCCGGCCGGCACGCGAAACTGGTCGAACGCCAGCTCCCAGGTCTTCCAGCCGAAGTAACCGATCTTGGGTATGACCGAGCCCGCCATGCCCGCCGGAAAACTGCCGCGCGCCTTGTCGATGATGAAAGCGCTGATGCCCACATGTTTGCGCTTCGGGTCGACCTGCGCCCCGGTGCGCGCCAGCAGGAAGATGAAGTCGGCGCCATCGGCAAAGGTGCACCAATACTTGTTGCCGGTGATGACCCAGGCGTCGCCGTCGCGCCGGGCGCGGCACGACACGTTGGCCAAGTCCGAGCCGGTGTTGGGCTCCGACAGCGCCAGCGCGCCCAGGTATTCGCCACGCGCCACGCGCGGCATGATGGCGGCGCGCTGCGTCTCGCTGAACAGCTGCGAACCCATGAAGCTGTTGCCGCGCGCGATGATCGAGCCCACGCTCATCCACGCGCGCGACAGTTCCTCGGCCACCAGGCAATATTCGAAACAGCCCAGGCCCAGGCCGCCGTCGCGCTCGGGGATCGTGATGCCGAAGTAGCCCAGGCCGGCCATGGTGTCGATCAGCGTGCGCGGCATGTCGGCGCGTTCGGGGTCGAGCCGGTTCGCCAGCGGCAGCACTTCGCGCAGCGCGAATTCGCGTGCGGCGTCGCGCAACATGCGCCGCTCGGTGGTGAGGTAGCCTGTGGTCTGCGTGTCGTGCATATGTTCGCGGCCTCCGGTGCGGGTTGATTATCCGGCGCGTGTGGCGGTGGCTACCCGGTCGGTCGGACGGTCATCGCGCCTGGTACCTGGCTCGTTGTGCCGGTCAAGCGTGGGCGCGCGGCCAGGCATGTTGCAGTTCAATCGGGTTTCCGCTGTGCGAGCAGGTCTGCCGCCAGCACGCAGATGCGCCGGCACGCCTCCTGCAGCACCGGTACCGCTTCGACCAGGCCCAGGCGCAGATAACCCTGTGCCTGCAGGCCGAACGGCTCGCCCGGCAGCACCGACACGCCATGCTGGCGCAGCAGCCGTTCGGCGAACTGCTGTGCACCTACGCCGGTGGCGCGGATGTCGACCATCACGAACATGCCCGCAGGCGGCTTGAACACCGCCACACCCGGCGCGTCGCCGAGCGCTTGACACACGGCGTCGCGGCGCAGCCGGTATTCGTCGCGCATCTGCGCCAGCTCGGGCAACTCGGTCTCCAGCGCCACGCAGGCCGCCTGCTGGATGAAGGGCGGGCAGCCGTACAACATGCTCAGCGCCAGGCGGCCAAGGTGCGCGATGAGTTCTGGCGGCCCCACCACCCAGCCCACGCGCCAGCCGGTCATGGCGTGCGACTTCGACAGGCTGTTGATGGTGGCGGTGCGGGTGGCCATGCCCGGCAGGCTGGCCGGGCTGGTGTGTTCGCCCTCGAACACCAGTTCGCTGTAGACCTCGTCCGACACCAGCCACAGGTCATGGCGGATGCACAGCTCGGCGATCTGCTGCCAGGTCGCGCGCGGCACCACGGCGCCGGTCGGGTTGTGCGGTGAATTGAGCACCAGCGCGCGTGTGCGCGGCGTGATGGCGGCCTCGATGTCCTGCACTCGCGCGACGAAGCCGTTTTCGGGCCGTGCCGCCACCTTGACCATCTGCGCGCCACAGGCCCCGAACACGCCTTCGTAGGTGACGTAGGTGGGGTCGATCACGGTCACCTCGTCACCGGCGTCGAGCAGGCATTGCGCCACGCTGAACAGGCCGCACTGCGCGCCGGCCAGCACCGCCACCTGGTCGGCCTGCACCGCGAGGCCCGCCTGCCGGGAAAAACGCGCGGCGATCGCCGCGCGCAGGCGCGGGATGCCCTGGATCGCCGCATAGTGCGTGGCGCCGCCGCGCAGGCTCTGGATGGCCGCCTCGACCACCGGCGCGGGGGTGTCGAAGTCCGGGTCGCCGACCGACAAAAGGATCACCGGTTCGCCGGCGGCGCGGCGCTGCGTCGCCTCGAAATGCAGGTCCCAGGCGGCCGATCCTTCACCCTGGATGCGTTCGGTCAATTTTGAATAAAGCATGGGGCGTACTGTACGTGCGGCCACCAGATGCTGTTGCACGCGGCGTGCCGGCCAAACCACGCTTGGCAGGCTCGTGCGGGTTGCGTCGATCTGCGAGCGTCCCCGTTTCAATCCCAACCAGGAGTCCCCATGCCCGATGTACTTGAAACCGCCGCCCTCGAACTCGGCACCATGACCACCGTCCAGCTCGCGCTGGCGCGTCGCAAGCCGTTCCTGAAATCGTTGCTGGCGGCTGCCGGTGACGGCCTCGCGTTGAGCGAGTTGCCACTGCAGAGCGATGAGTCGTCGGTGTATGTGATACCGAAACCGCTCGAAGAACGGGTGCGGGTCGCCAAGGGGTGGCAAAGCGATGCCGATTGGACGACCGGCCTGCAGGGCTGGGGTGCGCTGGCGGTCAACATCCTGAGCACCGAGGTGGTGTTCAGGCTGATCGAGCTGGGACGCGTCACGGCCGCGCTGGGTGACCAGCCGCCGGTGACGCCCACTGCGCTCGCACCGGTGCCGGCCGGGCTGCAGGGGCCGAAGATCGCGGCGCTGCCGCTGCAGTTCCAGGGGCCGTACGACTGGCACCTGCAGTGCTGCAAGGTGCCGCAGGCATGGGCCATGTTCGCCAGCGACCCCGCGCACCACGGCGCCTTGCCCTGGACGGACATCCGGGTCGGGCATATCGATACCGGCTACAGCGAGCATTCGGCGCTGGCCTGGCAAAACGGCGCCAGCAGCACGGTCGACCCGGGCCTGGGTTTCGACTATTTCCAGAACCAGGCCGACCCGCGCGACCAGTTCCTGCCCACCGGCAACCCGGGGCACGGCACCCGCACCAGCGCCACCATCGGCGGCTTCTATCCCACGGCCACCGGCACGCCGTTCTACGGCGCGGCGCCGGGCGTGAAGATCGTGCCGTACCGCGCCACCGACTCGGTCATCATCGACCACGTGAAACGCATGGTGGCCGATGCGATGCAGGACGCGTTGCGCAAGAACTGCGCCGTCATCAGCATCAGCCTGGGCGGCTTGTTCGGCGACAGCAAACTGGCGCGGGCGCTCGACGACGCGTATGAAAAGGGCGTGATCGTGGTCTGCGCCGCCGGCAACATCTGGAAGGAAGTGGTCTACCCGGGGCGTTACAACCGCTGCGTCACGATGGGCGGTGTGGCGCCCGGCATGCGGCCCTGGGGCGGCAGCGCCTGCGGCCAGTACGTCGACCTGTGCGGCCCGGCGCAACAGGTGCGCCGGCTCAAGCCCGAGCCGCTGCCGCCCGGCACGGCTGCCACCGGACTCTATGCACCGCCCGACGGCAACGGCACGTCCTACGCCACCGCCCTGTGCGCCGGCATCGCCGCGTTGTGGCTGGCCTGGCACGGCGACGCGAAGCTGAATGCCGCGTATGCGCAGCCGTGGATGAAGGCGGCCGCATTCAAGCGGCTGCTGCGCCAGACCGCGTACGTTCCGTCGGACGCGGAAATGCCGCAGGGTTGGGACAAGACGCAATACGGCAGCGGCATCGTCGACGCGCAGGCGCTGCTCGGCGCGCCGCTGCCGCTGGCCGGCGACCTGCACAAGGCCAAGCCGGCCAACGATGTGTATGACCCGGAGGATTGATAGACCTTGGCGTTCGAAGAAGCAGCCTGCCCGGGCTGGGCATGCCCATGGGCAGGGGCCTGTCCGGGCGGGTCTGCAACGCAGCGCCTGACGCGCCGTTTGTTACCCTCGCATGTCGACCGCGCAAGACCGCGTGGCCACACGCAGCCAGGCGGCTGCAGGAGCGATTCGAATTGAACTACCCACTGCTGGGCAACTTGCGCGTTGTCGAGAGCTCGGCGTTCATTGCGGCGCCGCTGGCGGGCATGACGCTGGCGCAGTTCGGCGCCGATGTGATCCGGGTCGACCTGATCGGGGGCGGCATCGACTACGGGCGGCTGCCGATGGCGCCTGGCGGGCGCAGCCTGTACTGGACCGGCCTGAACAAGTCCAAGCGCTCGATCGCGGTCGACATCCGCCGGCCCGAGGGCCGGGAACTGGTGCGTGCGCTGGTCACGGCGCCGGGCGAGCAGGGTGGTGTGTTGTTGACGAACATCGCCACGCAGTGGCTGTCGCACGGTTCGCTGGCCGTGCTGCGCCCGGACCTCGTCTCCTGCACCATCAGCGGCAACCCCGACGGCACGACCGCGGTCGACTACACGGTCAATGCGTCGGCCGGTTTTCCGGCGATGACCGGTGGCGGCTCGGTCGGCGCGCCGGTGAACCATGTGTTGCCGGCGTGGGACATCGCGTGCGCCTACCAGGCGGCGTTCGCTCTGCTGGCGGCAGTGGCGAACCGGCGCCAGACCGGCGCGGGCGCCGAATTGCGGCTGGCGCTGTCGGACGTGGCGTTCACGGCGTTGTCGCACCTGGGAATGATGGCCGAGGCCGAGTTGCTGGGGCATGACCGCCCGGCGCTGGGCAACCACATCTACGGTGCATTCGGCCGCGACTTCGGCACGGCCGACGGGCACCGCGTGATGGTCGCCGGTGTTTCCGCCGGCCAATGGGCCGCACTGTGCGCCGCCTGCGAACTGGCCGCGCCACTGCAACAGATGGACGAAGCACAGCGCTTCGCGGCGCGTGAAGACATTGCCGTGCAGGTGCAGCGCTGGTGCGAGCGCCGCGACCTCGACGAGGTCACGCGCGTGTTCGAACAACACAAGGTGTGCTGGGGGCTGTACCGCACCGTGACGGACCTGGTGGCCAACGACCCGCGTGTGTCGCTGGCCAACCCGGTGTTCGAGCAAATCGCAACACCGGGCGTGGGTAACCACCGTGGCGCGGGAACGCCGGTGTCGGTGCGTGGCATGGAACGCCAAGCCACGGTGCCGGCGCCCTGGCTGGGGCAACACACCGAAGAAATACTGGGCACGGTGCTGGGTCTGGGTGGCGCGGAAATCGGCCGCCTGTTCGACCTGGGTGTGGTGGCCGGGCCCGAGCGTGACCCGTACCGGGAGTGATGCCGAATTGCGGTGAATATCAAGAAAGGGAGACAGGCATTGGTGCGCCGAGCGTGCTGGCTGGGTGGCTCTGCTCGTGTCCCTCGGCCTGCCCGGAACTTGTCGCGGGTCGAAGGGCTCGCGAGCGCTTCGACCGGCTCAGGGCGAACGGACATTGACATGTCATCAATTTGGGAAAGATCAATAACCTTGCCGAGCCGCCCAGCCAGCGCCCAAGGCGGCGAGCGTGTAAGGCGCACGACACCCCCACCACGCTGGTTGGATCAGGCCGGTGCGGCGCTCGGCGCAGCGGCATGAATACGAAGGGACTTCCCACTTCCAGGTAACGGCATCGCG
>JANMYG010000484.1:0-1628 GCA_031381865.1 Betaproteobacteria bacterium
TCTCGCGGTAGGCCGCCAGGGCTTCGCTGCCGCGCCCGGCGGCATCCTCCGCGCCGCCGACCTTGTTCAGCGAGACCGACAAGTCGCGCAGCACCTGCGGGCTGTCTCCCAGGGCCTGGCGCAGTTGGCGGCTAATTTCCAGGCTCTCGCGGTAGGCCGCCAGGGCTTCGCTGCTGCGCCCGGCGGCATCCTCCGCGTCGCCGACCTTGTTCAGCGAGACCGACGAGTCGCGCAGCACCTGCGGGCTGTCGCCCAGGGCCTGGCGCAGTTGTCGGCAAATATCCAGGCTCTCGCGGTAGGCCGCCAGCGCTTCGCTGGTGCGCCCGACAACCATGTTGGTGTCGCCCCAGCCATCCAGCGCCAGGCTGAGATCTCGTTGCAGGGCATGGTTCCCTGGCCGGTTGGCCAGGCGCGCGCGGGTGAGCTCAAGTTCCGGCTGGCCGGCCGCCAACTGGCGCTGTACGACCGATTGCAAGCTCTGGTTGTCTGCGATGGCCAAAATGCGACCCGGACCAATACCAGCCGCGGGGGGCAACTGCGCGCTGTACGAGCGGATATGCCACAGGTCCGGGGCTACGGCGACCACCTTGTTGCGCCAGGCCGGTGGCAGGCATAACACCAATGGCCGTGCAAAACTCTTGACCAACCATTCCCGCGCCTAGTTGAGGCGCGACAACCACACAGCGCGGGTCGTCTCCCAGCCGGTCTGGGTGGTGTCGTCAATGGCGGTCAGCTGGACCCATACCGGGGCCCGCACCATGCCGAACTGGCTCACCTGGTGCTGCAGACTTTCCAGTACCGTCGCCGCCGCATCGACCGGGTTTTGCGGTTCGACGACGAGCAAGGGTGCGGTGCGATAGGCAAAACTATCGCTGGCCCACTGCCGGATCGACGCCACAGCGCGCGTGTCGGGTGCGAACAGGAAACACAGGCTCAGGGCTTCGTTCCACTCCATGTACAGGCGCATCTCGCGCCACGCTTGGTCCGCGCTGAGTATTTCGCCTTGGGAGTCTGCGGCATTCACGGGCCGAGTTCGTCTTGAAGGAGGTAATGCACATCGCACCAGTCACGGCCATTGCTGTAGTTCAGGATCACGCCACTGTCAAACAGCCGGGCCAGTTGGTGCAAATTGTTCATCGAGTCCAAGCCGGTGCCGTGCGTCAAACGCACGTTTCGCAACCATACCTTGTCTTCGCTGGCGAGCGGCATTTCGTTGCGCAACACCTGCTCGGCCATGCGGCTCCAGGTGTCGCCCTGCAAAGGGGTCGGCGCGTTGGCGACGCGCGCCTTGGTACAGACCGATTTCACGAGTCTGAAATAGTCGCGCACACTGCCGCTCGACGCCAGGGCAAGTGCTCTCAACAAGGGCTGCGGCAGCAAGTCCCTGACCTGCGGATAGCGTTTGCTCACGGTGGAGGCCATCAACGTGATGCCCGGTTCGTAGCCGAGGGCGCGAGCTGGCAAAGTGGTGGATGCGGATACGGAACCAGGCATGCTGCCGATGGCGGCGGGCGTTTGAAACACCTTGACGTGCGGCAGCGTACAAACCGACACGCCAAAGTAGGATCCTATACGTGGTGAAAGAAACGGAAGGTAGGGCGGCACGCTGTAGACGACGTGAATGTGCT
>JANMYG010000367.1:0-2708 GCA_031381865.1 Betaproteobacteria bacterium
CGGGTCAGGTTCAGGAACTCGTTCTGGAAGCCGATCAGCCCGCGCGCGGGGATGCGGTACTCCAGCCGCACCCGGCCGCGGCCGTCCGGCTCCATGTTGAGCAGGTCGCCCTTGCGCAGGCCCAGCGCCTGCATTACGCCACCCTGGTGGCCTTCCTCGATGTCCACCGTCAGCATTTCGATCGGCTCGTTTTTCTCGCCGTTGACCAGCTTGAAAACCACGCGCGGCTTGGACACCGCGAGCTCGTAGCCCTCGCGGCGCATGGTCTCGAGCAGGAGCGTCAGGTGCAGCTCACCCCGGCCGCAGACCTCGTAGATGCCGTCCTCGTCGGTGTCGGTCACGCGCAACGCGACATTGGCCTGCAGTTCTCGGTCGAGCCGGTCGCGCAGCTGGCGGCTGGTCACGAACTTGCCCTCACGCCCGGCCAGCGGCGAGTTGTTGACGCAGAAATTCATGGTCAGGGTCGGTTCGTCGATCTTGAGCATCGGCAGCGGCTGGGGATCGAGCGGGTCGGTCAGGGTGACGCCGATGCCGACCTGCTCGATGCCGCTGACCAGCACGATGTCGCCCGGTCCGGCTTCAGTGGCGGCAATACGCTCCAGTCCCTCGAACTTCAGGATCTGCTGCACCTTGGCCTTGCTGGACTTGCCCTGCGGCCCTTCCATCACCAGCACCTCCTGGTTGACGCGGATCGTTCCCTGGCTGATGCGGCCCACACCGATACGGCCGACGTAAGTGGAATAGTCGAGCGAGCTCACCTGCAGCTGCAGTGGCGCCTGCGGGTCGCCCTTGTTAGCGGGCACATGCGTGAGGACGGTGTCGAACAACGGCGCCAGGTCCTTGCCCCATTGTTCGCCGGGTGCGCCCTCCTCCATCGACGCCCAGCCGTTGAGGCCGGATGCATAGACAACCGGGAAGTCGAGTTGCTCCTCGGTTGCGCCGAGCTTGTCGAACAGGTCGAAGGCCGCGTTGATGACGTAGTCCGGCCGCGCGCCAGGGCGGTCGACCTTGTTGACCACCACAATCGGCTTGAGGCCCAGCGCGAGCGCCTTCTTGGTGACAAAACGGGTCTGCGGCATCGGCCCTACCACAGCGTCGATCAGCAACATCACGCCGTCGACCATCGACAGCGCGCGCTCCACCTCGCCGCCGAAGTCGGCGTGGCCGGGGGTGTCCACGATGTTGATGTGGGTGTCGTTCCAGTCCACGGCACAGTTCTTGGCCAGGATCGTGATGCCGCGTTCCTTTTCCAGGTCGTTGCTGTCCATGACACGTTCGGTCACTTTCTCGTTGGCGCGAAAGGTGCCGCTCTGGCGCAGCAGCATGTCCACCAGCGTGGTCTTGCCGTGGTCCACGTGCGCGATGATGGCGATGTTGCGAATCTGTTTGTAGCTCATGGTTCTCTTTCAGTAAACGTTCGTGTCGGGCGCTGGCGGATCAGTGGCCCGCGCGCGCCTGGTCAATCTCCAGCGGGCTCAGGAGCCGCCCCGGAATCAGTTCGCCGGCGCAAACGTGGGCGGTGCCCAGCAAGGCGCGCGGCTGGTCGCCATAGACGGCGATTTGCGCTGCGTCGGGCCAGTCGCCGCGCCGGCGCAAACCGCTCAGGAAACGCGTCGCATCGTCTCGCCCCAGCGTCACCACGGTGTGTGCCCCCAGCAGCGCGTCCACCGGCAACAGGCACGCCAGGCGCTGCGGCTCCGGCAGGGCTTCGAGTTGCTCCAGGCGCACGCATTGCGCAATGCCAAAACCGCCGGTCTCGACACGGCGCAGGTGCGTCAGGTGGGCGCCGCAACCCAGCGCCTCGCCAATGTCCTGCGCCAGCGTGCGGATGTAGGTGCCTTTGCTGCACCTGACCTGGATGGCGAGCGTCGGCATGGCCGCATCGGACTCGAGCGCGAGCGCCAGCGCGTGGATCGTCACGGTGCGGGCTTCGCGCTCCACCTCGACCCCGGCGCGTGCATATTCGTACAACGGTTTTCCGTCCTTCTTCAGGGCGCTGTACATCGGCGGCGTCTGGCGGATCGGGCCCAGAAAACTCTCCCGCACCCGGCCCAGGTCCGATGGCGCGACATTGACCGGGCGCTCCTGCACGATGGTGCCTTCCGCGTCACCGGTGGTAGTGGTCATGCCGAGCCGTGCCCGCGCTTCGTAGGTCTTGTCGGCGTCGAGCTGGATCTGGCTGAACTTGGTGGCCGCGCCAAAACACAAGGGCAACACGCCAGTGGCCAGGGGGTCGAGTGTGCCGGTGTGGCCGGCCTTCTCGGCGCGCAGCAGCCACTTGGCCTTCTGCAGCGCGTCGTTGCTCGACCAGCCCAGCGGCTTGTCCAGCAACAGGACCCCATGCACCGGTCGTCTCGTGATCCGGGCTTTTTCGGCGGCGAATTCCAATTTCTTAACCATAAGCTGGCTGTGTCGGCCAGCACCAATAAGAATTGGAATCTGACCTCGAATATCTAGTCCTCGTTCTTGGAACGCGAAGCCACGGCCTGCGCAATCAGCGCATTCATGTCCGCCGCTCGCTCGGTGGTCCGGTCGAACTGGAAATGCAGTGTCGGCACGGTATGGATGTGCAGGCGCTTGAACAAGCCGGCGCGAAGAAAGCCCGCCGCCTGGTTCAGCCCGGCCTGGGTTTCCACCGGATCACCCTTGAGCAGGCTGAAGAAGACCTTGGCATGCGCATAGTCGGGCGTCACCTCGACCGCCTGGAT
>JANMYG010000562.1:0-3497 GCA_031381865.1 Betaproteobacteria bacterium
GTCACCTGGCTGGACGACCCCGCGGCTGCCGCGTCGATCGCCCTGTTGCCATTGCGCGCCGCGTCGACTGGCAGCCCGGCGCCCGCCTTTGGGCTGCTGGTGCTGTCTTCTCCGGATGCGCAACGGTTCAACAGTGGCATGGGCACCGACTTCCTGCAGCATGTCGGCGACATCGCGAGCGCGGCGCTCGGAAGGCTGCGCTGACCCGATCGAACACTGGCCGACGCCCGGCCCGGCCAACAACCATGCAGCCACCTCCCGCCGCTCCCGATCCGGACCACGCGCCGGGCGCGCAGGCCCTGGTCGAGCGTTACCTCGAACACGTCCGGGTCGAGAAACGCCTGGCCCCGCGCACCGTGGAGTTGTACGCGCTGGACCTGCAAAAGCTGATGCAATTCGCATCCGTGGCTGGCGTGGCGCCGCGTGCGGTCGAAAACACCCATGTCCGGCGCTGGATCGCGCAGATGCATGCGGGCGGGCGCAGCGGACGCGGCATCGCGCTCGTCCTCTCGGGGTGGCGTGGCTTCTATGCATGGCTCGGCCGTGAAGGCCTGGTGCCGTGCAACCCGGTGCAGGACGTGCGCGCGCCCAAGGCGGCCAAACCGCTGCCCAAGGCGCTGAGCGTCGACGACGCCGTGCAACTGGCCGGATTTCGCAGCGACGCCAACGACCCGTGGCTGGAGGCGCGTGATGCGGCGATCGCCGAGCTGCTGTACGGCGGCGGACTGCGCGTGGGCGAGTTGACCGGCCTCGATACAACAGCCGGGCCGCGGGCGCGTGGATGGATCGACCTGCCGGAGGGCGAAGCCCATGTCCTCGGCAAGGGGTCCAAGCGCCGCAGCGTGCCGATCGGCGACAAGGCCGTGCAAGCATTGCGGCACTGGCTGGTGGTGCGGGCACAGGCGCTGACCACGGTACAACCGGCGCTGTTCATTGGCCGGCACGGAACCAGGTTGACGGCACAGTCGATCTGGCAACGCCTGAGGCTGCGCGGCCGGCAGGCCGCCATGGCGACACCGGTGCACCCGCATATGCTGCGGCATTCGTTTGCCAGCCACCTGCTGCAGTCCAGCGGCGACTTGCGGGCGGTGCAGGAATTGCTGGGGCACGCCAACATCACCACCACGCAGGTTTACACCAGGCTCGATTTCCAGCATCTCGCGAAAGCCTACGATGCAGCGCACCCGCGTGCCAGGATCAAACGGCCGGCACCGGACTGACGCCGCGGCAACGCCTTTGGGACGGCGTGCGATCGGTCGGGGCCGGCAACCATTCGCGTAGCGCGCGCCTGTGGCATCGGCCGGCACGGACCCCTGCGCCAGGCAGCAGGCAGGTCCGGCTCCCGGCCGCACGCCACACGCAGGCCCGACAATTCCGCCCATGAAGACCATTCGATTACATGCCGGCAAGGAACGCTCGCTGCTGCGCCGCCACCCCTGGATATTCGAGTCTGCCATCGCGCGCGGCGGCGCCGATGCCGGCGAGACGGTGCGCGTCGAATCCAGCCGCGGCGAGTTCCTGGCCTGGGCGGCCTACAGCCCGGCATCGAAGATCCGGGCGCGCGCATGGAGCTTCGAGGCGGCGCAGCGCATCGACGAGTCCTTCTTCGGCGCCGCCTGCGCTGCCGCAATCGCGGCTCGCAACCGCTTCGACATTCAGAGCGATGCGGTGCGGTTGGTGCATGGCGAATCGGACGGACTGCCCGGTCTGGTGGTCGACCGTTATGCCGACACGCTGGTTGCGCAGTTTTTGTCGGCGGGCGCCGAGCGATGGAAACAGGTGCTCGCCGACGCCCTGTTGGCGCAAACCGGATTGACCCGGCTCTACGAGCGCTCCGACACCAGCACACGCGCCCTGGAAGGCTTGCCCGAAGTTTCCGGGTGGTTGCGCGCCGACGGCCCGACCGAACTCGTGCTGCGCGAACACGACTGGCAGTTCGGTGTCGACATAGCCCATGGCCACAAGACCGGCTTCTACCTGGACCAGCGTGACAGCCGCCGCAAGTTCGCCGACGCGACCCGCCGCTTGCGGTTTGAACAGGTGCTGAACTGTTACTGTTATACGGGCGGATTCACCGTGGCTGCGCTCGCCGCAGGCGCCGGGCACGTCACCTCCATCGACTCCTCCGGCCCGGCCATCGCGATGGCCCGCGCGAACCTGGAACGCAACGGTTTCGACGCCGCCCGAGCCACCTTCGCGGACGCCGACGTCAACGCGGCGCTGCGGCAATTGATCGAGGCGGGCCGGCGTTTCGACGCGATCGTGCTGGATCCGCCCAAGTTTGCGCCCACCATCGCGCATGCCGAACGCGCCGCGCGCGCCTACAAGGACATCAACCGCCTGGCCTTGGCACTGCTCAATCCGGGCGGCATGTTGTTCACCTTCTCGTGCTCCGGCGGCATCAGCGTCGACCTGTTCCACAAGATCGTGGCCTCGGCGGGAATCGACGCAGGTGTCGACGGCTTCATCTGCGAACGCCTGGGCGGCGCGCCGGACCACCCGATGACGATCAATTTTCCGGAAGGGGAATACCTCAAGGGGCTGGCCGTGGTGCGCAAATAGCCCTATTGACATTGGCCGGTACACTCCCCACCTGCTGTTGTATTTGCCGTCTGCGCCTCGGCCGTCCGATGGATGCAGTGGCGGCCCCGAACCGACAGGAATTCCCATGAGCCTCATCCCCGCAACCATCCTCACCGGCTTCCTCGGTTCAGGCAAGACCACCCTGCTCAAGCGCGTGTTGTCGGAGGCGCACGGGCAAAAGATCGCGGTCATCGAAAACGAGTTCGGCGAGGAGAACATCGACAGCGACATACTCGTGTCCGATGTCAATGAGCAGATCATCCAGATGAGCAACGGCTGTATCTGCTGCACCATCCGCGAAGACCTGCGCAGCACACTGCAGGACCTCGCTGCCAAGAAGCGCCGCGGCGAACTGGACTTTGACCGCGTGGTGATCGAAACCACCGGACTGGCCGATCCGGGACCGGTGGCACAGACCTTTTTCATGGATGACGAAATCGCGGAGAGTTATCTGCTCGACTCGATCCTGACGCTGGTGGACGCCAAACACGCAGCGGGCCAGCTCGACGACCGCCAGGAAGCACGGCGCCAAATCGGCTTTGCCGACCAGATCTTCATCAGCAAGACCGATCTGGTGGCCCAGGACGAGGTGGACGCGCTGATGCACCGGATCAAGCACATGAACCCGCGAGCGCCCCAGCAGCCGGTGCATTTCGGCGAAGTCGCGTTGTCCGACGTGTTCGATCTGCGCGGATTCAACCTGAATACCAAACTCGAGATCGACCCGGAGTTCCTGAGTGACGACGGCCACGGCCACGACCATGAGCATGCGCACGGCGAGGATTGCGATCATCCCTCGCACCAGCGCGAAAGCGGCCACCACCACCACCACGATGATGACGTGAAGAGCTTCGTCTTCAAGTCCGAGCGGGCCTTCGACGCCGCGAAGCTGGAAGATTTCCTGGGCGCGATTG
>JANMYG010000594.1:0-2599 GCA_031381865.1 Betaproteobacteria bacterium
CTGCAGCAACTGCCGGGCGTTATGGAAATCTCCACGCCAGAGCAACGCCGTACCTTCGCAGGCCAGCCGGTAGGCGGCATCGGCCGTCATGCTGTCGTCGGCCACCACGACGCGCCGGGGTGGCGCAGCGGCGCGTTCCGAACGCCAGCGCGCCGAACACGCCACTCCGGCCTCGCTCCAGTGGATCACGGGCGCGGCGCTGTCAAGTGTGGCGGCAATGGCGGCTGGGGTGGAATTGGGCATCGGCGTTTCGCAATCGCGCAAGGGACGACCCGGTTGTACCAGACGCCGCCGCGCCGGCGCCGCGACAAGCCGGGTCGGGTGGTGCCGGCAGCGCGCGTGCAGCACCGTGCAGGCTGCATACCCCGGTGCACCGGCTCAGAGTTCCTCGTCCCAGTGGAACTTGTGCAGCACGCGATGCACGACGGGTGTGAAGATCAGGGCCGCGGTGATGATGAACACCAGTCCGGCGTACAGCGCATAGAGCCCGGCGAACAACTTCCCGCCCGCAGACTTCGGCGGGTCGACCGGCCCCATGCCACCCAGCAGCATGGCGGCATTGAGGAATGCGTCCATCGCCGGGAGCCCCTCGAGCAGCACATAACCGGCCATGCCTATCGCCAGGGACAGGCCCAGCAGGCCGAGCGCCGCGGCCAGGTGGGCCGCCAGGCGCGAGGCGAACGCGGAGCGTGTCAATGGTTGGTGCTTTTTTGATTCGTACATGGGAAGGTCGATTGCCGGGGGCGTGCTGCGCAGGCGCCATCGTACGCCCGCTGCAACACGGCCATATCGGGTTTTTTCATCTTCATCATGGCCGCCATCGCGCGTTGTGATGCCGGTGCGTCGGATGAATTCAGGAGCGTGGGCAGCACTCGTGGCACCCCTGCCACGACACGCCGTAGCGGTCGGTCAGCCAGCCGCACCGGCGCTCATTGTTGCGGCTTGTCTGCGGCGGTGGGACCGGCGCCCAGGTGGGTGCGCAACCAGTCGACTGCCGGCGCCACCGATTGCGCGAATTCCTTCGTGTAGGCGTCGAAATGCCCGCCCGGCAGCAGGACCAGCTTCTTCGGCTCGTAGGCGCGCTCGTATGCCGCAATGGCCAGGTCGGACACCGCGAGATGGTCCTTCACGGCAACGATGAGCAACAGCGGCGTCGGTGACACCAGGCCGACATAGGCGCCCGGTTCGTAACCGAAGCCGTATTCAAGGCTGCGCGCGGTCACCTCGTTGCGCCATGCGGGCGCCCGCGCCTTGGCTGTTTCGGTGAACCATGCGTAGGAATCGGCGGTCGGCAGGGCCGACGGCGCGGTGGGATCCTGCGCCACGACCGGAACCAGCGTCGGCGCGCCTCCGGCCGCCCGGTGGGCGCGGTCAGCGTGCAACTGGGCTGCCAGCGCGTCGATGAAGTCGGCGCGCACCAGGCGGCGAAATCCCTGCGAGCCGCTGATCATGGGCACCTGCGACACCACGCATTTGACGCGCCGGTCGACAGCACCGACGACCAGCACATGGCCGCCGCTGTAACTCGACCCCCAGACGGCGATGCGCCCGGCGTCGGTCTGTTCGAGCGTGGACGCAAAACTGATGGCGTCCGAATAGTCCCTGATCTGCAGCCACGGGTCGATCTCCTGGCGCGGCTCGCCGTCGCTCGCGCCGAAGTTGCGGTGGTCGTAGACGACGCACGCGAAACCCGCATCGGCGAAGGCCTGTGCGTAGGTGTCGAGGTACATCTCCTTGACCGCCGAGAAACCGTGCGCCATGACGATCGTGGCATGCCGGCCGGAGCCGTCTGGCAGGTAGTGCCAGCCACGCAGCGTCGTCCCGTCGGTGGCCTTGAAAGCAATGTCCTTGCGCATGTTCTTGTCCTCCAGAAAAATGCGGTGCCCCGGCAGAGACCGGCGCATCGTTCGCGCCCGCCGGGAGCCATCGGCCCGCCGCCGATGGCCTGGCCGACCGCGGTCCGCGGCAACGGGGGGCCGGCCCCGGCCCCTGCGCTGTCCACCCGGGCCGGTCAAGCCCTAGGGCGCGAGGTCAACACAGACCAGGCCACTGACCTCTTCCGTGAACTTCATGGTCGCCAGGTCTTCGTTGCCATCCAGCACCAGGGTCCCGGTCATGCCGGCGAGTCGTCCGGTCGACGCCGTCACTGGACCAGAGGAGAGGAAATCCCCGGTCCCGACGTCGAAGGTTCCGGCAACGGTTGCCGTGGCGGTTCCCTTGCGGGTGGTGAAGACCACCGTACCCGCGATGGTAAAAACCGGCGGTGCGCCGCCGGTGATCTCGAAACTTCCCTGTGTCGTTCCATGCAGCAACCCACCGCCGATGATCCTGGCCTGTGTCATGCCGCCGCCAAGATCCTGGCCGACACCCTTGGCATTGATCTTGTGGCATGAAACCGCGGCGTGTGCCGGCACGGCAACCGCCACACAAGCCGCCAGGGCGACCAGCAACCGCACACCGAATCTTCCCGGATTTTTCATGATGACGCTCCTTGCAGAAATTTTGGATTTGTTTCAACGAAATTCACGTTCCCGAACGCGTTGGCTGATGTCGATGCGCCACACCTCCTTTCAAATGACCGAACGATACGGTGGCCCCG
>JANMYG010000375.1:0-1523 GCA_031381865.1 Betaproteobacteria bacterium
CGTCGGCGCAAGCCGGGTTGTCGCGGCGCCGGCAGATGTTCCAGCTCAGGGCATCCCATACCTGCTGCAGGTCGTGCAGCTTGGCCGAGAACACCGCCGTGGCATCGCGCCAGACCTGCACTTCGCCCACGCCCGAATCGATGCCTGGCCCCGGCAGCCGCGTCTTGCCGATGCAGTGGCTGTGCCTGCTCAGGCCGTGCTCGCGCAGGGCCTGCATGACGGCGCCGCGCTGGGCGCTGCGCACCTGCAGCACCACGCCCAGCTCTTCGTTGAACAGGGCGCGCAGGGTCAGTTCCTCGCGCCGTGCGCTGACCTGCGACGCCCAGTTCTTGCTGTCGCCGTATTCGGCGCGGCTGTCGCTGATGCCGTCGCCTTCGGTGACCAGCATGTCGACATTGATCGCCACGCCGACCTGCGCCGCAAAGGCCATCTCGCACACGGTGGCGAACAGGCCACCGTCGCTGCGGTCGTGGTAGGCCAGGATCTGGCCCTTGGCGCGCAATGCGTTGACTGCGTCGACCAGCCGGATCAGGTCCTGGGCATCGTCGAGATCGGGCACCTCGTCCCCGACCTGCTCCAGGGTCTGGGCCAACATGCTGCCAGCCATGCGCATGCGACCGCGGCCCAGGTCGATCAACACCAGCGTGCTGTCCGGCTCGGTGGTGTCGAGCTGTGGCGTCAAGGTGCCGCGCACGTCGGCCAGCGTCGCGAAGGCGCTCACGATCAGCGACACCGGCGAGCTGACCTTGCGCCCGGGTGTCTCAGCGCTGCCGCCCCACTGCGTGCGCATCGACAACGAGTCCTTGCCGACCGGGATCGAGATGCCCAGCGCCGGGCACAACTCGAGTGCGACCGCCCGCACGGTGGCATACAGGGCCGCGTCTTCGCCCGGTTCGCCACAGGCGGCCATCCAGTTGGCCGACAGCTTGACGCGCGCGAGCTCGATCGGCGCGGCCAGCAGGTTGGTGATGCACTCGGCCACCGCCATTCGCCCGGACGCCGGCGCGTTGACGACCGCCAGCGGCGTGCGCTCGCCCATGGCCATCGCTTCGCCGGCAAAACCGCTGAAGTCCGCCAGCGTGACGGCGCAGTCGGCCACCGGCAGCTGCCACGGCCCGACCATCTGGTCGCGGTGGCTCAAGCCGCCCACGCTGCGGTCACCGATCGTGATCAGGAAGCGCTTGGACGCCACGGTGGCGCTCGACAACACGGCAATACAGGCTTGCTGCAGGCCCACGCCGGACAGCTCCAGCGGCTTGAACCGGCGCGCCACGCTGCTCACCTCGCGGTGCATCTTCGGCGGCTTGCCGAGCAGCACGTCCATCGGCATGTCCACCGCCGTGCCGCCGCCCTGGTCCGCCACCACCAGCTGGCGCTCCTGCGTCGCGACGCCGACCACCGCACACGGGCAGCGCTCGCGCGCGCAGATCGCGTTGAACTGCTCCAGCGCGCCAGGGGCGATGGCCAGCACGTAACGCTCCTGGCTTTCGTTGCACCAGACCTCCTTGGGACTCATGCCGCTT
>JANMYG010000609.1:0-7793 GCA_031381865.1 Betaproteobacteria bacterium
GGCCAAGGTGCTGATCAGCGACCCGAGCTGGGAGAACCACCGGGCGCTGTTTGGCGGTGCCGGCTTCGTGGTCGACAGTTACCCCTATTACGACGCCGCGAAACGCGGCGTGAATTTCGACGGCATGCTGGCGGCCCTGAATGCCGCCGCGCCCGGCACGATCATCGTGCTGCACGCCTGCTGCCACAACCCGACCGGATACGACATCACGGCGGCGCAGTGGGACCAGGTGGTGGCGGCATGCAAGTCACGCTCGCTGACACCGTTTCTGGACATGGCCTACCAGGGCTTTGGTTACGGCATCCAGGAGGACGGCGCCGCGGTGCAGAAGTTCGTGGCGGCCGGCCTGAGTTTCCTGGTGTCCACCAGCTTCAGCAAGAGTTTCAGCCTGTACGGCGAGCGCGTCGGCGCCCTGAGCGTGTTGTGCGAAAGCAAGGATGAAGCGGAACGCGTGCTGAGCCAGCTCAAGATCGTGATCCGCGCCAACTACAGCACCCCGCCGACACACGGCGGCGCGGTGGTCGCGGCCGTGATGAACGACCCCGCCCTGCGCGCGTTGTGGGAGCAGGAACTCGGCGAGATGCGCCTGCGCATCAAGGCCATGCGCCAGAAACTGGTCGACGGCCTCAAGGCCGCGGGTGTCAAACAGGACATGGGTTTCATCACCAGCCAGATCGGCATGTTCAGTTACTCGGGTCTGGGCAAGGACCAGATGGTCAGGCTGCGAAAGGAATTCGGGGTCTACGGCACCGACACCGGCCGCATGTGCGTGGCCGCGCTCAACAGCCGCAACATCGACCACGTTTGTGCGTCGATCGCCAAGGTCATCTGAAACTGCGCCGCGGAGCGCCGTGATGCCCGCGCCCGCAACGCCTGCGGGGTTCATCGGCGACGTGTTGCGAAACGATGCCAACCGGGCCATCCTGCAGCGCCTGCCGTCGCTGCGGTTGCCCGACGCCTGGCTGGTGGCCGGTTGCCTGTTCCAGACCATCTGGAACCTGCGTTGTGGCCGCCCGCCCGGGGCCGGCATCAAGGACTACGACCTGTTCTATTTTGACGCCGACGACTTGTCGGCCGGCGCCGAACGAGCGGTGGGGGAGCGGGTGCAGGCGTGTTACCGCGACCTCGGCGTCACGGTGGAGGCGAAGAACCAGGCCCGTGTCCACACCTGGTATGCGGACTGGTTTGGTTGCCCTTATCCCGCGCTGGAAGATTCGTGTGACGGAATCGATCGATTCCTGGTGACCTGCACCTGCGTCGGCCTGCAATGTGGCAGCGGCGACAGCCCGCGCCTGTATGCGCCCAACGGCCTGGATGGGCTGTACCAGGGCGTCCTGCGGCCCAACCCCCTTTGCGACCACCGGCCGCTGTTCCGGCAAAAGACCGCGGGTTACCGCAGCCGCTGGGACTGGCTGCAGGTCGTCGACACGCACCCGGCAGCCAGCGGCGGGGCCGTCAGCGCACCAGCTGGTTGAGCTGGATGATGGGAAGCAGCACCGCCAGCACGATCAGCATCACCACCATGCCCATGACGACGATCAGCAGCGGCTCCAGGATCGTCGCCAGCCGCAGGGCACGCCGCTGCACGTCGTTGCCCAGCTGCAGCGCGGCGCGCTGCAGCATCAGCGGCAGTTGCCCGGTCTGCTCTCCCAGGCGCGCAAACATGGCCAGCAGGCCGGGGAAACGCTTCTTTTGCGCCAGCGCCGATGCCAGCGGCGCACCTTCGCGCACCAGCACCAGCAGCGCCAGCGCGTCCGCGCGCATGGCGCGGTTGTGCAGGGTTTCGGCCGCTGCCTGCAACGCCTTGAGGATCGGCACCCCGGCCGCGGCCAGCATCGCCAGCGTATTGGCGAAACGCGCCGCGTTGTAACCACGCGCGAGCCGGCCCAGCACCGGCAGGTTCAGGAACGCGGCGTCGTAGCGCTCGCGCAAGCCCTCGTTCTTCAAGGCGTAGGACGCGCCGACACCGAGCGCGGCGCCGACGGCCAGCACCAGCAGCCCGTAATTGCGCACCACGCTGCTCACAGCCAGCATGGCGACGGTGAGCCAGGGCAATGCCTTCTTGGTGCCGGCAAACACATTGGCAACCTGCGGCACCACATATCCCACCAGGAACATGACGATCACGATCGCCACCAG
The DNA here is from genome assembly GCA_031381865.1 of Betaproteobacteria bacterium. Lineage (GTDB taxonomy): Bacteria > Pseudomonadota > Gammaproteobacteria > Burkholderiales > Burkholderiaceae_C > CAISIP01. Next base: position 2,140 of record JANMYG010000609.1, read on the forward strand.
GGTCACTATCGCCGGATAGAGCGCGGCCCCGACCAGCTTCGCCTTGAGCGTCTGCTGTTCGGCCAGATCATCGGCAAGGCGTTCCAGCACCTGCCCCAGGTTGCCACTTTGCTCGCCGGCACCGATGACACCCACATAGATCGGCGAGAACTCGCTTCGGTGCAGCGACAGCGCCTTGGCAAAACTGTTGCCGGCGTTGACCTCCGCGCGCAGGGCCGCCACCAGATTGCGTTGGCGCGGGTCCTCGGCTTCGTCGCTCAGGGCCGTCAGCGCGCGTTCCAGCGGGAGGCTGGCGGACACCAGACCGGCGAGCTGGCGGGTCCAGATGGCCAGCGCGTCGGGACTGAACACGCGCCCGGCAAACAACGCGCGGCGCAGCCCCTCGTTGGGCTGGTCCGGCTGGCCGGCGCCGCCCGGTGCGCCGCCCCCGGCGCCGAGCAGGTCGACCTGCAACGGAACCAGCGCCTGCGCGCGCAAGGCCACGCGCGCCGCGCGCGCGGTTTCAGCCTCGACGACCCCCTTGCGGGTCAGTCCCTGGACATCGATCGCTTCAAACGCATAGGCGGGCATGAAAACTCGGCGGGACGTCAGTCGCGGGTCACCCGCACCAGCTCTTCATGGGCGGTCAGACCGGCGCGCACCAGCCGCTCGCCGTCCTCGCGCATCAACACCATGCCACCCGCAATCGCCGCCGCCCGGATATCGGCCTCGGAGGCGGAGTTGTGGATCTGCGCCCGGATCGCGTCGTCCGCGACCAGCAATTCGTAGACGCCGGTGCGACCCGCGTAGCCGGTGTGCCCGCAGCGGTCGCAGCCCTTGCCATGACAATGGACGCACCATTTGCGCACCAGCCGCTGCGCCAGCACGCCGAGCAGCGAGGAGCTCAGCAGGAACGGCTCCACGCCCATGTCGATCAAGCGGGTGACGGCGCTCGCCGCGTCGTTGGTGTGCAGCGTGGCCAGAACCAGATGGCCGGTCAGCGAGGCCTGGATCGCGATCTGCGCGGTCTCGAAATCGCGGATCTCGCCGATCATGATGATGTCCGGGTCCTGGCGCAGGATGGCGCGCAGCGCGATCGCAAAAGTCAGGTCTATCTTGGGGTTGACCTGCGTCTGACCGATGCCCGACAACTCGTATTCGATCGGGTCCTCCACCGTCATGATGTTGCTGCTGTTCGCATCGAGCCGGCTCAGCGCGGCGTACAGGGTGGTGGTCTTGCCCGACCCGGTCGGGCCGGTGACGAGGATGATGCCATGCGGCTGCGCCACCAGCCGCTCGAAGCGGCGCAAGGTCTGCCCCTCCATGCCGACCGCTTCGAGGCTCAGTTTGGCGCCGGTCTTGTCGAGCAGGCGCAGCACCGCGCGTTCGCCGTGTGCGCTCGGGATCGTGCTCACGCGCACGTCGACGGCGCGCGTCCCGATGCGCAGGCTGATGCGCCCATCCTGGGGCAGGCGCTTCTCGGAAATATCCAGCTCGGCCATGATCTTGAGGCGCGATATCAGCGCGGCATGCAGCGCCCGGTTGGGTTGCACCACCTCGCGCAAGGTACCGTCGACGCGAAAACGCACGCTGCTGTGGCGCTCGTACGGCTCGATGTGGATGTCGCTGGCGCCATCACGCGCCGCCTGCGTGAGCAGCGCATTGAGCAGCCGGATGATGGGCGCATCATCGGCCGCTTCGAGCAGGTCTTCCACCGCCGGAAGTTCCTGCATCATGCGCCCGAGGTCGGCGTCCGACTCCACTTCGCTGGCCACCAGGGCGGCACTCGACTCGCCCTGCGAATAGGCGGCGCTGATGCGCTGTACCAGCGCGTCGTCGGTCATGGCCTCGATGGCCCGGACCGGGAACTTGCGCAGCACCTCGCTCATCGCCCCGCGCGAGGACGCCTTGTTGGTCATCAGCGTCAGCGAAGCACCATCGTCCTCCAGCAGCAACTGGCTCTCGCGCGCGAACGCATAGGGGAGCGGGAATTTCATCGCTTGGTCAGTTGGACGGGGTCGGCCGTTCTGCCGCGGCCGGCGGCTGCAATCGGGCGCCTGGGGCAGCCGGCGGCTGCGACCGGGCGGCCGGGGCCACCGGCAACACCGGCGCCGAATCGATCTGCAGCATCGGGCTCGAGGCAGGCTGCTGCTCCTTCTGGCCGGCGCGCATGAGTTCATAACGGTCGAGCGACAAGGTGTCCACCGCCGCCGCATCACGCACCACGACCGGGCGCAGGAAAACCATCAGGTTGGTCTTCTTGCGGGTGCGCGTTTCGCTCTTGAACAGGTTGCCGAACAAGGGGACGTCGCCGAGCCCCGGAACTTTCTCCTGGTTGCCGGAGTACTCGTCCTGCAGCAACCCGCCCAGCACCACGATCGCACCGTCGTCCACCAGCACACTGGATTCGATCGAGCGCTTGTTGGTGATCAGGCCGGTGGTCGAGTTGATGGACGATGCCTGCACGCTCGAGACTTCCTGGAAGATCGTGAGCTTGACGGTGCCGTTCTCGCTGATCTGCGGCTTGACCCGCAGTGTCAGGCCGACGTCCTTGCGTTCGATGGTCTGAAACGGATTCACCGTGCCGCCGCCGCCCGAACTGGTATTGGTAAACGAGCCGGTCACGAACGGCACGTTCTGGCCGATCACGATCTTTGCTTCTTCGTTGTCCAGCGTCAGCAGATTCGGGGTCGACAGGATGTTGCCCTCACCGGTCTGCTGGAGGAACCGGGCCAGAAAGCCCAGCACGTAGATCCCGTTGATCCGGTTGCTGACCCCGAAGTTCAGTCCGGCGCCGGGAACCGCCGTGCCGGCCGCCGCACCCGCCGCCAGCGTGATGATGTTGTTGCCCCCGGTGCCGAAGTTGGTGCCCAGCAGGCCGATGCTGCTGTCGCCGTTCTTGCCCAGAACGCCCTGCCACTGGATGCCGAATTCAGCGGCCTTGTCGGCATTGACCTCGGCGATCAACGACTCCACGAACACCTGCGCCCGACGCGCGTCGAGCAGGTCTATCACGGCGCGCAATTGCCGGTACTGCGGCTCGGGCGCGGTGATCACCAGCGAGTTGGTGGCCGGGTCGGCCTGGATTTGCCCGCCGGTGGACGGCTGCGCCGACGCAGCCGCAGCGGCGGCGGCAGTGGCCGGCGTAGGCGCGGTCGCGGTGGTGCTGGTGGTGGGTGTACCGGCCAGCGCCGCACGCAGGGTCGTGGCAAGTTTGACCGCGTCGGCGTTCTTCAGGTACACCACGTGGATATTGCCGGCCGCGTCCTTGGATGAAGGTTGGTCGAGCCGCTCGACCAGCGACTTGATCAACGCCACGCGCGCCGGGTTGGCGGCCCGCACGATCAGCGCGTTGCTGCGCGGTTCGGCGATCACCGCGGTCCGAAACGAGGTGTCCACCTGGCCCTGCGCCGCGGCGGGTCCGGTGACCGGCGTTATCAGCCGCAGGATCAGCGGCGCCAAGTCAATGGCCAGCGCATGTTTGAGGGGCCATACCTCGACATCGGTCGCATTGGGCATGTCCATCACTGCGATGATCCGGGCCAGCCGCTGCAGGTTGTCGGCGTAGTCGGTGATCACCAGCGAGTTGTTGCCGGGATTGACGTTGATCGTGTTGTTCGGGCTGATCAGCGGCCGCAGCACCGGCACCAGGTTGTTGGCGCTCTCGTGCTCGAGCTGGAAGATGCGCGTCAGGATCTGGTTGCCACCGACGTTGCTGCCCGCAATCGTCACGATCCCGGATTGCAGCTTGCCATCGGCCTCGGGGACCACCTTGGAGATGCCGGAAGACTCGACCACGGTGAAACCCTGCAGGCGCAGCGCCGCGAGGAACTGGTTGTAGGCCGCGGCCGGCGTCAGCGGCCGGTCGCTCGACAGGTTGATCGTGCCCTTGACACGCGGGTCGACCACCATCGTACGGCCGGTGATGACCGCCATCGTGCGGGCTACCGCCTCGATGTCGGCGCCCACGAAATTCAGCGTGATCGGTTCACCGGCCCTTTGCGCCAACGCGGCCGTCGCGATGCATGACAACAGCAGACCAGCGCGAAAACACCGCGTGGCAAACCCGGACAAGGACGTCGTTTTCATACCAGAACCCAAAAAAACATGCGATTGGCAAACAGCGGGGCGACTTCAACCCAGCGAAATGACCGACTTGGCGCCCTGCCGACGTCCCACGATATTGAGCAGGTTGCCAAGCGCCGACTCGCGCTCCGGGGCCGCACTGGCCTCGCCGCGGAAGGTCCAGTGCGCGCCGCTCCATTGACCGGCTCCACTCAGGTTGAGGCCGCCTTCGAGCGTCTGCAACCGCAGTTCGGGCGCGCCCGCCGGCGCCTTGCCGGTCAGAACCAGTCTGTAGCTGCCGATCGGCCGCAACGTGGACAGGCGCGACGAGATCCCGATCGCATCCAGCCTGGCACTGCCGGTCATGCTGAAGCGGTCCTCGAACCATTCTACTGACAAGCCCTGCGAAGCAAGCTGCAACTGGCCCTCGGGCTGGACCGTGTTCCATGGCGCGCCCAGACCCGCGAGCAGCGCGGCTGGCCACTGCGAGTTGCCATCCGCCACCTCCAGTGTCAGGCGGCCCCATGCTGGCGCCAAGGTGGCCTCCAACGGAACGGTGGCGCAGCAGCCGGCATGCAAGCGCAGGTGCAGGCCGCGCAGGACGGGCGCGATTTCCCAGCCGATTCGGCCGGGCAGGACCAGTGCGTCGCGGCTCCCTTCTCCGCCGGAAAACACCAGGCGTGCGCTGCCGTCCCACACCGACCCGCGCGGCTCGGCCAGTTGGACCTGGCGGTCCGTTGCCGCAGCCACGGCGCCGGCCAGCCAGGCCGCCGGCGCGAACAACACGAGCGCCAGCACAACGCCCAGCACCGCGCCAAAGACCGCCCAGCGCCGGCTCATGGGGCGGGCGGCAAGTCGAACACGATCGTCCCGTCCCAGCCGCCGGCCCCGCGCGTCAGCCGGGCCTGTGCCGCAACTGCACGGGCTCCGAGGCGCGCCTGACCCAACCACTGCGCCAGCAGGTCCGGCGAGGCGGCCTTTAGCGTCACGGTGACGCGATCGCCATTCACGCTGACCTGCGCGCCGGCGCCCAGGCGCTGTTGCACCGCCGCCTCGAAGGCGCGCACCGCATCGTCGCGGGTCAGCGGTGGCCGGCCCTGCAGACCCCTGGCCTGCGCCGCCAGGTCCTGCATCGACTGCAACTGCCGATCCAGCGCGTCGAGTTGGGCCGGGGCCGTCCGCAGGGTCCTGAGCGCCGGGCTCACGCCGACAAGCCACAACAATGCCAGCGCGAGCACCATGGCCGCAGCCGCGACAAGACGCCGCTCCTGCGCAGCCAGGCCGTGCCAGACGCCGCGCCAGTCACGCCAGCGCTTCATGGGCGGCCACCCGAGCGCACCACCAGCCGGTCGCCGTCGAGCCGGACCGTGTAGCCGACGCCGCCCAGCTTGCGACCGATCTCGGCCACCTGCGCCGCGTCCAGGCCAAGGCCGCGGACCGCCGCCTCGCCGGGGCCGAAATCGATCGCCGACGGAAACTTGCCAGGTGGCAGGGCCGCGCCCACAGCGCCCAGCATCGCCTCCAGGTCGCGCGCAGACAGGGCGCCGCTGGCCTGGCGCAGCAGCGCAAGTTCGCGCTCCATCTGCAGTGGCGCATCCACGATCGTCTTC
>JANMYG010000378.1:0-10606 GCA_031381865.1 Betaproteobacteria bacterium
CAGGATGAGCGGCGCATAGAAGTTGGTGTTGTACATCTGCTGCCAGACCTTGAGGTCGGTGGTGAGCGAGTTGACCCGCTCGCCGGCAGGCCCCTTGGGCGAAATGCCGGCGTTGTTGACCAGCGCGTGCAGCCGCGAGCCACCCAGCAGCGGACGCAACAGGTCGACGGTTTTCGTGATTTCGTCCAGGTCCGACAAGTCGAGCTGGATATGGGTGTTGTGTTCGGCGTTCCAGGGGCAAAGCGCCGGCAACGGCTGGCGCGACACCGTGATGACACGCCAGCCCAGGTTGCGAAACCGCTGCGCGACCGCATGGCCGATACCACGGCTGGCGCCGGTCACGATTGCTGTTTTCTGTTCCGACATGGGTGCCTGGGCTCGTGATGGGGTGTCCATTACACCCGAACGCGCCGGGACGCCACCGGCACCGCCCCGGGCAGGGTATTTCAGGCCGGCCCCAAACCGCGCAGCGTCCATGACCAGCCAAGTTAATATCGGCCGGAGGCACCGGCCGGCGCCCGGGCCACAAAATTGAACCGCTTGCGAAGGATCGAGGACTTATGAGCAACCAGAAAACGGAAATTTCGGCGGCAGGCCGCAGCGACATCAAGCACCACCTGCACCCCTACACCCAATTGCGCCAACTCGAGACCGAGGGTCCGCTGGTGATCGTGCGCGGCGAAGGCGTGCAGGTTTTCGACGAACACGGCAGCGCCTACATCGAAGGCATGGCGGGCCTGTGGTGCGCTTCGCTCGGATTCTCCGAGCGCCGCCTGGCCGACGCGGCCCACCGCCAGATGACCACCCTGCCCTACTACCACGCGTTCTCGGGCAAGGTGCCGGGCCCGGTGCCGGCGCTGGTCGACGCCATGATCCGGTGGGCGCCGGTGCCGATGGCGCGCGTGTTGTTCGCCAATTCGGGCTCGGAGTCCAACGACACCGCGTTCAAGCTGGTCCGTTATTACAACAACGCCAAGGGGCGCCCGCAGAAGAAGAAGATCATCGCGCGCAACAAGGCCTACCACGGCGTCACGGCGGCGGCGGCTTCGATGTCGGGCCTGGCCACCATGCACCAGCATTTCGACCTGCCGCTGCCCGGCATCGTGCGCGTCAGCTGCCCGCACCTGTACCAGTTCGGCCTGCCGGGTGAAACCGAAACCCAGTTCGTGGATCGCCTGGCCCAGGAACTGGAAGACACGATCATCCGTGAAGGGCCGGACACCGTGGCGGCATTCATCGCCGAGCCGGTGCAGGGCGCCGGCGGCGTGATCGTGCCGCCACCGGGTTATTTCGCCAGGGTGCAGGTCATCCTCAGGAAATACGACATCCTGTTTCTGGTCGACGAAGTGATCACCGGTTTTGGCCGTCTCGGCCAGGCCTTCGGAACCCAGGTCTACGACCTGAAGCCCGACATGATCACGGTGGCCAAGATGCTGACCTCGGCCTATGTGCCGATGTCGGCGCTGTACCTCACCGACGAGATCTACCAGACCATCGCCGACACCAGCGCGGCGGTCGGCGTGTTCGGCCACGGCTACACCTACAGCGGCCACCCGCTGGCCTGCGCCATCGCGTTGGAAACGCTGCGCATTTACGAGGCCGACAAGGTGATCGAGCATGTACAGGAGGTGGCTCCGAGGCTGCAGCAGGGACTGCGAAAATTCGCCGGCCATCCGATCGTGGGCGATGTGCGCGGCCTGGGCCTGATCGGCGCCATCGAACTGGCGGCCGACCCGGCCACCAGAAAGCCGTTCGACCCGCAACGCGGCGTCGGCGCCTTTTTCGTCCGCCGTGCCCAAGCGCATGGCCTGATCGTGCGCGCGCTGGCCGGCGACGTGATTGCCTTCTCGCCCCCGTTGATCATCTCGCAGGACGAAATCGACGCGCTGCTGGAGCGCACCGGCCAGGCCCTGGCGGACACCCTGGCGTGGGTCGAGTCGTGGCACGCCGTGGCGGCCTGAACCGCGCTGCGCGGCAACGGCTGGCGGGCCATGTGAAGGTGTACACACGATGGCGCTGATCGAGTTCGAGCATGTCTTCAAGCGTTACCCGGGCAGCAGCCATGCCGCAGTCGACGACCTGAACCTGCATATCGAGGCCGGGGAGTTCCTGACCCTGCTCGGGCCGTCCGGCTCCGGCAAGACCACCACGCTGATGCTGCTGGCCGGCTTCGAGACGCCGAGTTCCGGCGCCATCCGCCTGGACGGCCGCGCCATCGAGTCGCTGCCGCCGCACCAGCGCAACATGGGGGTCGTGTTCCAGAGCTACTCGCTGTTTCCGCACATGACCGTGGCCGAAAACGTGGCCTTCCCGCTGTCGGTGCGCAAGGTGGCGCCTTCGGCCATCGCGACCAGGGTGACCGCCGCGCTGGCCAAGGTGCACCTGCAGACCTTCGCCGAGCGCAAACCCAACCAGCTCTCGGGCGGGCAGCAGCAGCGGGTGGCGCTGGCGCGCGCGCTGGTGTTCGAGCCCCGGCTGGTACTGATGGACGAACCGCTGTCGGCGCTGGACAAGAAGCTGCGCGAGGAAATGCAACTCGAGATTCGCCGCTTGCACCGCGAACTCGGTGTGACGATGGTCTTTGTGACGCACGACCAGGCCGAGGCCATGACCCTGTCGGACCGGGTGGCCGTATTCAACCAGGGCCGGGTCGAACAACTCGCGTCGCCGCAGTTGCTCTACGACACTCCGGCCAATCCTTTTGTCGCCAGCTTTCTGGGCGACAACAACATGATCGGTGGCACGCTGCGCATCGACGCGCAGGCTGGCACGGCGCCGACCCTGGCACGGGTGCGGACGTCGGCCGGGCAGGACCTGCTGGCACGCAGTCGCGCAACCGGCGCAATGGCCGGGAACACCGCTGTCACCCTGTGCGTGCGCCCGGAGTTCCTGTCGGTAGCCAATGACGCAGCCGCGCTGGCCGCACCCAACTGCCTGAACGGCATCCTGGTCGACCTGATCCACCAGGGTGACCACTGGCGCCTGGTGGCGCGCCTGCGCGACGGTCCGGCCGGTGCGAGCGATGATGCGACGCAATGGTTTGCAAAGATCAGCCCCGGGGCGTTGCCCCAGGGACTGGTGGTGGGGCAGAACGTGTGCCTGGGGTTCCGGCCCGAAGACGCATGGGTGTTTTGAAAGCGTGGTTCATTTTTACAAAGGAGAACGGGTATGAAAAAGCATGGTTTGCCAACGATCGTCGGAGCGGTTGCCTTGGCCTGTCTGGCGCTGCAGGCGCAGGCGCAGTCGCGCGACCTCAATGTGGTGTCCTGGGGTGGTGCCTACCAGGACGGGCAGAAGGAGGTCTTCTTCAAGCCGTTCAACGCCACCGGCACCAAACTGACGGACGAAGCCTGGGACGGTGGCCTGGGCGTATTGCGCACCAAGATCAAGGGCGGCAACAACACCTGGGACGTGGTGCAGGTGGAAGCGGATGAACTCGAAGTCGGCTGCGATGAAGGCCTGTACGAGAAACTCGACGTGACGAAGATCGGCGGCGCGGCGCGTTACCTTCCCGGCACGGTCCACGCGTGCGGCGTGGGCGCAATCATCTACAACCTGGTGCTGGCGTATGACGGCGACAAGATCAAGAGCCCACCCAACGGCTGGGCCGATTTCTTCGATACCAAGAAGATCCCGGGCAAGCGCTCGATCCGCAATGGCGCCAAGTGGAACCTCGAAGTCGCGCTGATCGCCGACGGCGTGCCCGCCAAAGACGTCTACAAGGTGCTGCGCACGCCCGAAGGCGTGGAGCGCGCGTTCAAGAAACTCGACACCATCAAGGGCGACCTGGTGTTCTGGAAGAGCGGCGCCCAGCCACCCCAGATGCTGGCGGCCGGTGACGTGGCCATGACCACCGCCTACAACGGCCGCATCACGGCCGCCAACGAGAAGGACAAGAAGAACTTCAAGATGGTCTGGAAGGACACGCCCTACACGATGGACAGCTGGGTCATCATGAAGGGCACGCCCCAGAAGGCGAACGCCGAGAAGCTGGTCGAGTTCATGGGCCGCCCGGACAACCAGGCCAAGCTGCCGAAATTCGTGCGTTACGGCGTGACGGCGGCGGCGGCGGCGCCCTTGATCGACAAGTCACTGGTGGGCGATCTGCCGACCAATCCGGACAACCTCAAAGTGGCCTTTGCCGAGGATGTCAAGTTCTGGATCGACAACGGCGACAAGCTGGCCGAGCGCTGGACCAAGTGGGCCGGCACCAAATGATCCCGGCCGCCTGAAGCCGCCATGCACGCGCGCCACCGGACTGCCCTGCTGCTGCCCCTGACCGGGTTTCTGCTGGTGTTCTTCGTGGCGCCGCTGGTCTGGCTGCTGTCGCTGGCGGTGCGGGAGGCCGAAGTGCCGCTCGCATTGCCGCGCACGCTGTCGGTATTGCAGGCCTGGCAACCCGGACAGGTGTTGCCGCCCCAGCTGTTCGAGGGTTTTGCCAAGGACCTGCGCGATGCGCGCGCCGCCAGCACACTGGCGGACGCCGCGCGCCGCCTCAACTACGAAGTCAACGGTGTGCGCAGCACCTTGATGCGCGCCGCCCGCGAAGTGTCGTCGGCGCCCGCCGATACCGTCTTCGGCCGGGATTTTTTTGCCGCCGTCGACGGGACGCTGGCGAGCCCCGAATTCTTTGCCGCGGTCCAGCGCGCGCGCGGCCCGGTTTCGGCCTATTACCTGCTGGCCGCGTTCGACCTCGCGCGTAATGCGCAAGGCGAGATCGAACGCGCATCCGAGGCCAACCGGATCTACATCGACGTGCTGGTGCGCACGCTGGGCATCAGTGCCAGCGTCACGCTGATGTGCCTGCTGCTGGGTTTTCCGGTGGCCTTGCTGCTGACCCAGGTGAGCGAAAAAACCGCCGACTGGCTGATGATCCTGGTGTTGCTGCCGTTCTGGACCTCGCTGCTGGTGCGCACCGCGTCGTGGGTGGTGGTGCTGCAAAAGGAAGGCATGGTCAACAGCCTGCTGATGCGCCTGGGCCTGATCGCCGAACCGCTGACGCTGATCTACAACCGCACCGGTGTGCTGATCGCCATGACACACGTGCTGCTGCCGTTCATGATCCTGCCGCTGTACAGCGTGCTCAAGGGTATTCCGCCCCACTACATGCGGGCCGCCGCGAGCCTGGGCGCACCTCCGGTGACGGCCTTCTTGCGGGTCTACCTGCCGATGGCCGCGCCCGCCATCGTGGCCGGTTCGCTGATGGTGTTCATCCTGGCGATGGGCTACTACATCACCCCGGCACTCGTGGGCGGCGGGTCGGACCAGATGTTGTCGTATTTTGTCGCCACCTACACCACCGACACCGGCAACTGGGGCCTGGCCTCGGCGCTGGGGCTGATGATGCTGGTCACCACCATCATCCTGTACTCCGTGGCGCACCGGCTGTCGGGCGGCCGCGCCTTGTCGATGGGTTGACATTGCCATGCGCAAATTCAGGTTCCCCTGGAAGCCCCTGTACTGGCTGCTGTGCGGCGCTGTTCTGGTATTTTTGCTGGCGCCGATCGCGGCCATCATTCCGCTGTCGTTCTCCAGCGGTTCGTTCCTGACCTACCCGCTGCCGGGCCTGTCGCTGCGCTGGTACCAGGAAGTGCTGGGCGGCGGCAAATGGCTTCGGGCACTGGGCATTTCGCTGTACGTTGGCGCCACCGCCACCGCGTTGTCGGTGCTGCTGGGAACGCTGGCGTCACTGGGCCTGATGCGCCACAAGGCCTGGTGGAGCGAGACCCTCAAGCTGGTGCTGCTGTCGCCGATGATCGTGCCGGTGATCCTGATCGCGGTGGCGTCGTACTTCTTCCTGGCACCGCTGTCACTGACCAGCAGCTACAGCGGGCTGGTCATCGCGCATACGGTCATCGCCGTGCCTTTCGTGGTGGTGCCGGTGCTGACAGCGCTGGAACTGCTGGACCCGAACCTGGCCCGCGCCGCGGCCGCGTGCGGCGCCACACCGGCGGTGGCTTTCATGCGCGTGACCCTGCCGGGCATCATGCCCGCCATGGCGTCGGGCGCGCTGTTCGCCTTCGCTGCGTCGTTCGACGACGTGGTGATCGCGTTGCTGATCGCCGGGCCGGACCAGCGCACGCTGCCGCGCGAGATGTTTTCGGGCCTGCGCGACAGCATGACGCCGGCGCTGACCGCGGTGGCCACCATCATGATTGTCTTCTCGACCACGCTGTTCCTGCTGATGCAGGCGCTGCAGCGGCGCGCGCGCAAGTCCACCCGCAAGAACTGAACGGCCACCTGCCTGTGGGCGCGTCGGCGCCGGCCCCGGCCGGCATCGGCCGGCCACCCACAGCATTGCATGGCCCCTCCTACGCCTTGGCGTTCAAAGATATGGACCATTCGCCCCGAGCTTGGCCTGCCCGAACGGATCTTGCCGATCGAGCACCCATTGGTATCAGCGACGCGCCTCGAGCATGCGGGCAATGGCGTCCTGGCCCAGGCGGCGGGCATGCGCCAGGGCGGTCAGGCGGTCACGGTCCTGCAGGGACGGATCGGCGCCGGCCGCAAGCAACCGCCGGACCATCTCGGTCTGGCCGTTGATGACGGCCAGCATCAATGGCGTGCGGCCGGCCTCGTCCGCGCCATCCAGCGCGGCGCCGAGTGCGAGCTGTTGCGCCAGCTGCGACACATCGCCCGAACGAGCGATGTCCCGCAACGCCACTGTCGGGTCGGATAAGTTGCGCGCAGCATCGCGTTGGCGCAGCGCCGGTTGCGCCGACGCGCCCGATTGCTGCTGCGCCATGCTGCCGCGTGCGCCGGGCACCACGCCCGATTGCTGCTGCGCCATGCTGCCGCGTGCGCCGGGCATCACGCCCGATTGCTCCTGCGCCATGCTGCCGCGTGCGCCGGGCACGACGCGCGCTAGCGCCGCCGGGGCCAGTACGGTGGCGTCGTCGGCCTCGGCGCGGACGGATGGAAGCGCCGGCGCGGCCACCCTGTCGGCGAGTTTCGCCAACGGCGCGGCGGGCAGGGCCTCGTTCGCCACCGCCGGCGCTGGCGGCGGGCCGGCAGCCGGCGAAGATGGGGCCCCTCGTACCAGTTCGTCACGCGCTGCCGGCCGTCCGCTCGCGCCTGGTAAATCGGATTGCCGGCGCACTGCCGCGTGTGGCACGTCCGTCCCGAGCCGGGACTCGGCGTCCGTCCCGGGTCGGGACTCGGGCCCAGGCGCGCGCACGGGCGGGAGCGCGCCCTGGCTCTGGTCCGCGGCGGCCGGGAACGGGGTTGCCGGCGGTGGTGCCTGTGGCGGCGGCAACGTGCGGACGTCCGCACTGCCCCGCACCAGTTCCTGCTCCTGCGGTGTGCCGCGGTCGAACTGCAGCAGCAGCAGCCCGGTCAACCCCACCAGCGCCACGCTGGCCAGCGCGGACATCTTCCAGCGCGACTGGTTTGCCGCCGGCTCGCGCCGCGCCGCAGACGCAACCGGCGCCGCAGGCCCGCCTTGGCGCGCGGCGACCACCGCCAGTGCATGGGCGCGCGCCGCCTCGCGCACGCGTGCGGACGGGCGACTGGCATCCTGCGCACTGGCCTGGCGGTAACGCAGCAGCAGTTCGTCCGGTGTCTCGGGTTGCGTCATGCAAACTCCTTCAGCCGCTGGCGCAAGTGGTTGCGCGCGTAACGCAGGCGGCTCTTGGCGGTCTCGAAGCTCACACCGGTGGTGCTGGCGATTTCCTCCACGCGCATCCCGCCTTCGGCCTGCAACAGGAACGCTTCGCGTTGCTCATCCGGCAACTGCTCCACGGCCTCGATCAACGCCGCGGCCTGTTGCCGCGACTCGAGTTGTCGCACCGGCCCGAAACCCGAGTCGGCGGCCAGCGTATCGGCCAGCGCGCCGCCGGACCCGTTCCCGCTGTCGGCGCCGGTATCGTCCAGCCGCAGATGCTGTCTGGTGGTGCGAAAGTGGTCCACCAGCCGGTTGTGCGCCATCGTGAAAAGCCAGGTCGTGAAACGTGCCGTGGGCCGGTACGTGGGCGCCTGGCGCGCCACCGCGAACCAGACATCCTGCATCAGGTCGTCGGCGACGGCCTGCTCGCGCACGCTGCGCAGCACATAACGCCAGACGCCCATTTCGTGGCGCGCGTACAGCGTGTCGAAGGCGGTGATATCGCCGGCCGCAAAACGCAGCATGAGCGGCTCGTCGGCCTCGTTGGCATACGCGGCGGTGCTGGCCATGCGCCGGATTATCAGGGCTTGCCGGCGCCACCTTGCTCAGTAGCGTTGCGCCGGCGGGTCGGGTACATAACCGAACCGGTCGGACTGCGGAAACGGGTTGCCTCCGGGCAGGCGCGGCCGCGGCACCGGCTCGCGGATCACGCCACTGGCGACCAGGTTCTCCCGGCTGTCGTAACGAATACGAACGACCTCGCTGGGCTGTGCGTGCAGCCGCTCGAAGCTGGTGCGGTACACCACCGACGCCTCACGCTGGCCGTGTCCGGTGCCGAGTTTTGGCATCGGCAGGGCTTGCGGGCCGGCCTTGGCCTGTCGTTCGCCGGCGGCCAGGCCATCCTGCGCCGAAGCGGTGGAGTCGGCCCGGTTTTCGGCCAGTGCGCCCGCCGGTGCCGCATTACGCGCGGCCGGCGCCTGAGCGTCCGCGGCCGGCGGCGCCGCAGGTGCTTTGCCCAGGCGTGCCTCGGGCAGCACCTGGTCGGACTCGTTGCGCCGCGAGTAGGCCGGCGCCGGCGCGAGTGTTTCCGGCGGCTTTTCGCGGAACAGCGCCACACCGATCACACCCACATGGTCCGGGCGGCCGGTGCGCGCCGCGTACGAAGCGCGGGCGTCGGCGAACTCGAAGGCGGCCACTTCGTCGTGGCTCTTGCGCCAGCCGGTGATCTGGTACTGCGCGTGGGGCGCAAACACATAACCGCTCTGGTCCCAGCCGGCGGTTTCGCCGCTCAGCACATTCACGCCGTCCACCGAGGTCACCGCCATCAGGCGTTCGCCGAGCCGGTTGCGGACCGAAATCGCGTAACGCGCGCCGGGCCGGCCGGCAACCCAGTACTCGCCGCGATCGTGGTAGACCGGCAAGCTGGCGCCGGAGTCGCGGTCCACGACCAGCACGTCGGCCAGCCGCCCAACCGCGCGGGCCTGCAGCGTGGTGCAGGCCAGCAGCACGCAAAGGCCCAAACATCCGAGTTTCATGACAGCTCCTGAAGAATTGGTGGAACTGACTGAAACGAACCAGGTCGGGAAATGGGGTTGATGCAAGCGAAATAAATCCGGTCCCAGTCTCGCCAGTGGCAACAAGCGGGCCCTTCGACCCTTCGACAGGCTCTGGGCAGGCCAGGCTCAGGGCGAACGGTGTCTTGAATATCGAAAACCTGAATGGATCCGGGCCGGACAGGCTCGGGGCGAACGGTGTCTTGAATATCGAAGACCTGAATGGATCCGGGCCTGGCGCCCACGAAGGCAACAGTCCCACCATGCCCGGACAGCAGGAGCTCAGCCGACCCGGCGCTGGAAGGCGGCAACCGCCTGCCCATTGATGCAGTTCGGCGGCACCTGGCCCTGCAGCAGGTGATCGACCGCTGTTGCCACCGCCAGACCCATCGCGCGCATGCTGTCGTCGGTGATGCCGGCCACGTGGGGTGTGATGATGACCTGCTCCATCCGCCAGTAGGGGTGGTCATCGGGCACCGGAATGTTGTCGAACACGTCGAGCGCGGCGCCGGCGAGGTGGCCGGATGCGAGTGCCTGCACCAACGCTGCCTCCACCACCACCGGGCCGCGCGCCACATTGATCAGGTACGAGCCGCGGCGCATCCGGGCCAGTTGCCGGGCGCCTATCAGACCGCGGGTCTCGGGTGTCAACGGGCAGGCCAGCACCACGAAGTCGCTGCGCTCCAGCAGGTCCGGCAGCGCGCGCCAGCACACGTCGCTGCTTGGCGCGGGCCATGGCGTGCGGGTATGGGCCGACACCTGCATCCCCAGCCCAGGGCCGCACAGACGCGCAACCGCACGACCGACGTGGCCAAAACCGACCAGGCCCACGCTGCGCCCGTGCAGCTCGAAACCGGCGTCGGCGAAAGCGCGCGCGCGCGCCCAGCCGGCACTGCGCGACTGCAGGCGCGCCGCCATCGGGGCACTGCAACGGGCCAGCGCCAGCATGCTGCGCAGCACATGTTCGGCCACGGCAGGGGCGTTCACGCCTGGCACGTTCGCCACCAGCACCCCGTGTTCGGTGGCCGCGGCAAACGGGATCATGTCGACGCCGGCGCCGTGCCGCACCGCGCCCAGCAGGCTGGGCGCGGCGGCGAAGATGTCGTCGGGCAATTGGGCCCGCACCACCACCACCGCGCAGCCAGCGGCGCAGCGGCGCAACGTGTCCTGCGAGGTGTCGGGCGCCACCACCACCGCTCCAAGTTCGGCCAGCCGGGCCTGCGCCTGCGGGTGGATCGGCTGCGTCAGCAGGATGCGCGCCGGCAGCGGCATGTCAACGCCCGGGCAAAGTGTTCGTGGCCAGTTTTGCGGCGCGGCTGGCGGCCGGCTTTCGGCGCACGCGGGCCGCAGCGGTGTCCTGCTGCAACTCCGAGAAGAACATGCGGAAATAGGCGTCCACACCCTTGAGGTGGCGGCGCAGCAGGCGCTGCCCGAGGTCGGCGTCCTGCGC
>JANMYG010000632.1:0-4827 GCA_031381865.1 Betaproteobacteria bacterium
GAGCACCGCAGGGCAGTCGACGCGTTCAGCGGAGACCGCCCCAGTGTGAGCCCACGCCGGGCAGCGGCTGGCGCGGCGCGGGGAGGCCGAGATCCCGGCACGACGAGCGACGACACGCGCAACCGTGGATCCCGGCCTGCCCCGGGATCACCGCCTTGCGCCGGGATGACAGCCTGCGCCGGGATGACAACGTTTGCCGGGATGCCAACCCGCGCCGGGACCACAATCTTCGGTCGGGTGAGAACGTTCGTCGCAATGGCAGACGGCTGCAGCCTGCCGTAGACGGACAATGCTTGGGCCGGAGCGGTTGCGTTTCGTGGCTTGCGGGTCCGGCCAGGCACAGTGGATCAACCAGGGCGATTTTTTCGGACCAGAACCGATGCTGAAAACACCGATGGAAAAATACCAGGATATCCGCGACGGCGTGCGTGCGTTGTGCGCCGAATTTCCGGACCACTACCACCGCACGGTGGACGCCCAGCGCGCCTATCCGGAAGCTTTTGTCGATGCACTGACCAGGGCCGGCTGGCTGGCGGCGCTGATCCCGCAGCAGTATGGCGGCTCGGGGCTCGGCCTGGCCGAAGCGTCGGTGATCATGGAGGAGATCAATCGCAATGGCGGCAACGCGGGTGCCTGCCACGGCCAGATGTACAACATGGGCACCCTGTTGCGCCACGGTTCCGAGGAGCAGAAACAGTTCTACCTGCCCAGGATCGCCAGCGGCGAGTGGCGGCTGCAGTCGATGGGTGTGACCGAACCCGGCACCGGCACCGACACCACCAAGATCAAGACCACCGCGGTGAAGAAGGGCGACCGGTATGTCGTCAACGGCCAGAAGGTCTGGATCTCGCGCGTGCAGCACTCCGACTGGATGATCCTGCTGGCGCGCACCACGGCGCTGGCGGAGGTGGCGAAAAAGACCGAAGGCATGTCGATCTTCATGGTCGATTTGCGCCAGGCCGAGAAGACCGGCATGACGGTGCGGCCGATCCCCAACATGGTCAACCACGAGACCAACGAGCTCTTTTTCGAGAACCTCGAAATCCCGGCCGCGAACCTGATCGGCCAGGAGGGGCAGGGCTTCAGGTACATCCTGGACGGGCTCAACGCCGAGCGCATCCTGATTGCCGCCGAATGCATCGGCGACGGCCACTGGTTCATCGACCGGGTGACCAGGTACACCGGCCAACGCATGGTGTTCGGCCGGCCGATCGGCCAGAACCAGGGCGTGCAGTTCCCGATCGCAGAGAGCTACATCGAGGTACAGGCCGCCGATCTGATGCGCTGGAAGGCATGCGAGTTGTTCGACGCGCACCAGCCCTGTGCCGCCGAAGCGAACATGGCCAAGTACCTGGCCGCCAAGGCGAGCTGGGAGGCCGCCAACACCTGCCTGCAGTTCCACGGCGGCTTCGGCTTCGCGAACGAATACGACGTCGAACGCAAGTTCCGCGAAACCCGGCTGTACCAGGTGGCGCCGGTGTCGACCAACATGGTCCTGAGTTATGTGGCCGAGCACGTGCTCGGGCTGCCGCGGTCGTTCTAGGGCGCGTCAGGGCCGGTTGAAGTTCTGCCGGTCGCGGAACTGGTTCGTGGCCGCCAGCAACGCGGCCTCGATGCCGGGCTCGAACGCCGAGTGGCCGGCATCCTCGACGATCTCCAGGCGCGCCTGCGGCCAGGCCTGCTGCAGGTGCCAGGCGGTTGCAGGCGGGCAGATCACGTCGTATCGACCCTGCACGATCACGGCTGGCAGGTGGTGCAGCACGCTGATGTTGCGCACCAGCTGGTCGGGGGCCAGGAAACCCGCGTTGCGGAAATAGTGCGCCTCGAGCCGGCCCACGCCGAGCGCGATCTCGGGCGCGTCGAATTCATGCTCCGATAGCGGGTCGGGCAGCAGGTGCAGGCAACTGCCCTCGTAGCGGCTCCAGCTGCGCGCCGCCTGCAGGCTCTCGGTGGTGTCGGCGCTGAACAGGCGCTTGCAGTAGGCGCCCAGCAGGTCGTCGTGTTCGGTCTCGGGAATGGCGGCCACGAACCGGGCATGCGCCTGCGGAAAGAAGAAACCCATGCCGTGCAGGAACCAGTCGATCTCGGGCTGGGTGCACAGGAAGATGCCGCGCAGTATGAAACCGGTGCAGCGTTCGGTAAACGACTGCCCGTAGGCGATCGCCAGCGTCGAACCCCACGAGCCGCCAAACACCAGCCACTGCGGTATGTCCAGCAGTTCGCGCAGCCGCTCGATGTCGGCCACCAGCAGCTGGGTGGTGTTGTCGCGGTGCTCGCCCAGCGGGGTCGACCTGCCGGCGCCGCGCTGGTCGAACAACACGATGCGGTAATGGGCCGGGTCGAAGAACCGGCGGTGCCTGGGCGACGAGCCGGCGCCCGGGCCGCCGTGCAGGAACAGCACCGGCGCACCGTCCGGGTTGCCCGACTCCTCCCAGTACATGGTGTGCCGGTCGTCGAGCGGCAACATGCCGCTGCGGTAAGGTTCGATCGGCGGGTATGCTTGCGCGCTGGTGGTTGTCATGGTGTGCTCGTGGTGGCGGACCCGGGCACGCTGGCGGCCCGCGGCGCCCGGACATTGGAAAGGCAAATTGTGACCCAATCGCTTGCGGCGGTGGCCCTGCTGGTGCACGAGTACGACGAGGCGATCGCCTTCTTCACCACTGCGCTGCGGTTCCAGCTGCTCGAGGACACGCCGCTGGGCGAAGGTCGGCGCTGGGTGCGCGTGGCGCCGCGGGCCCAGGGCGGCGCCGCGTTGCTGCTGGCGCGCGCCGCCACGCCGCAGCAGCGGCAACGGGTCGGTGACCAGACCGGCGGGCGCGTCTTCATGTTTCTGCACAGCAGCGATTTCTGGGCCGACTACCGCCACATGTTGTCCTGCGGCGTGCGGTTCGTCGAGCAGCCGCGCAGGGAAGCCTATGGCACGGTGGTCGTGTTTCTGGACCTGTACGGCAACCAGTGGGACCTGATCGAAGCGGCAGCGCCGTCAGCGCACGCGTGACGACCCGAGCACCCCGGTCGCCAGCGCCGTGCCGAACACCACGACCACGCCGCAGGACACCATCCACCACGTGAGGCTTTCACCCAGCAGCAGGGTGCCGTAGAGGATTGCGAAAACCGGCACCAGAAACGTGACGGTGATGGCACGCGCCGGGCCGAGCTGGTCGATCAGGCGAAAGAACAGGATGTAGGCCAGGCCGGTGCATACGATGCCCAGCGCCGCGATCGCGAGCCACGACGTGGTGCCCGGATTGTGGGCCGGCCAGTACCACAGCGTCGGCAGCGCCAGGCCCAGCGTGGCTCCGATCTGGCTGCCAGTGGCGGTGGCCAGCGGGTGCACGCCGGTCAGGTACCTTTTTGTGAAGCTGGCGGCAAAGCCATAACAAACCGTGGCCAGCAGGCAGGCCAGCACGGCCCAGCCGGTGCCGCCCGGTTTGAAGCTGGCGTTTTCCGCCGCCAGCAGCACCACGCCGGTGAATCCGATCACCAGCCCGGCGATCCGGCTCGGGCCCGGGCGGTCTTCCAACCACAGCCACGCGACGACCGCACCGAACAGCGGCACGGTGGCGTTGAGGATCGCCGACAGGCCGGTGCTGATGGACGACACCGCATAAGCAAACAGCACAAAGGGCAAGGCCGAGTTCAACAGGCCGATGAACAGGATCGGCGCGGCGTTCCGGCCCAGGACGCTCCAGTGCCCGCTCAGGCGCAGCACCGGCAGCAGCACCAGCGCGCCGATCGCCACCCGCATGCCGGCCGTGGCCACCACGCCGAACTCCGCGCCCCCCAGGCGCATGAACAGGAACGACGAACCCCAGATGGCCGCAAGCGCGACGAATTCGGCCAGCAGCGATGTCTTCACGCGGGCGCGGCGCGGCGACTGGCGGTGGTGGCCTCGAGCCGCAGCAGCGCGGCCTTGCGGCCGAGGCCGCCGGCGTAACCGGTCAGTGAGCCGTCGGCACCCATGACGCGGTGGCAGGGCACGACGATGCTGATCGGGTTGCGGCCAATCGCTGCACCGGCCGCGCGCACGGCCTTCGGCCGGCCCGCGCGTGCGCAGATGGCGCCATAGGTGCTGGTGGTGCCGAAGGGTATGCCCAGCAAGGCCTGCCAGACCGCGCGCTGGAACGGCGTGCCGAACTGCAGGTCCAGCGGCAGGTCGAAACTGCTGCGTTGTCCGTCCAGGTACTGCTGCAGCTGCTGCACCGCGGCGCGCAGCACCGGATGGTTGGCCTGCACCGGCCAGTGCGTCGTGTCGGGGCCGTGTTGCTGGCCCGCGAACCAGACGCCGGCCAGGCCCTGGTCGGTGGCCGCCACGGTGATGGCGCCCAGCGGGCTGTCGAAAGTGGTCTGCACCATCTTTGGGTCGAATTTCATGTTGTGCTCCGGTTGTGGATGTGATCGTGGATCGGTCCAGGCAAGCCGCTCCAGGCGCGCAACACCGCATAACTGCGCCACGGCCGCCAAGCTTGCGACCGCGCCTCGGCCTCTTTGGCGGCTTGGTGGTGGCCCAACACGCCGAGCGCCTTGTGCAACGCGACGTCGGCGCTCGGAAACGCGTCGGGCCAGCGCAGGGCGCGCATCGCGATGTAGTGTGCTGTCCAGTCGCCAATGCCCGGCAACGCCACCAGCGCCGCCATGGTCGCCGTGACGTCCGCACCCGCGCCGAGTTGCAGGCCACCGTGTGTCACGGCCTGTGCCAGCGCCTGGATCGCCCGTTGGCGCTGCTTGACGATGCCCAGCGAACCGAGCGCGTCGGCGCCGGCCTGGGCCAGCACCGCGGCGGTCGGAAACAGCCGGCTGAGTTCGGGGTGGGGCGTGGCGATCGGG
>JANMYG010000633.1:0-2113 GCA_031381865.1 Betaproteobacteria bacterium
CTCCACTTTGCCGCCGATCTCGGTGATGAGTTCGAGCATGTGGCGCACGTCGACGATGTCGGGCACGTTCTCGAGTACCACCTCCTGGTCGGTCAGGATGCAGGCCACGATCATCGGCAATATGGCGTTCTTGTTGCCCGAGGCGCGCACGGTACCGCGCAGTGCAACCCCGCCTTCAATTTCGAAAGTGGACATCTTTTATCGTCTTCAGGGTTTCTGGGTTTGGATCGAACCGGGTTCCTGATTGTCTGCCAGCTCGAAAAGGTGGCAGGCCACCACCGCGGCGCGTCGGAATTCCGGCACCATGCGGCGTACCAGCGCCGGCGCGTCGTGCCGGCAGCGCGCCATGGCATGCGGGCAGCGCGCGGCGAAAGCGCAGCCGCCGGGCGGGTTGGCCGGGTCGGGAAGTTCGGACCCGGCGACCTCGTTCAGCGCATCGCCGGGCGTGGCGCCGGCAGCACGGTTGCGGCTGGGGATGGACGACAACAGCAGCCGCGTATAAGGGTGCGCCGGCCGGGCGAAGATGTCGCCTGCCGAAGCCATCTCGACGATGCTGCCGAAATACATCACGGCCACGTCGTCGCTGATGTGGCGCACCACCGACAGGTCGTGCGAGATGAACAGCATCGCCATGTCGTGCCGGCGGCGCAATTCCATCAGCAGGTTCAGGATCTGCGACTGTATCGACACATCGAGCGCCGACACCGGCTCGTCGGCCACCAGCAGGCGCGGCTCCAGCGCCAGGGCGCGCGCGATCGCGATGCGCTGGCGCTGCCCGCCGGAGAACTCGTGCGGGTACTTGTCGGCGTCGCTCTGCACCAGCCCGACGGTGGCCAGCAGTTCAAACACACGCTGCATGCGTTGGGCACGGCTCCTGTCGGCCCAGTGGATATCCAGCGGCTCGCGCACCACCGCGCCGACGGTGTGTTTCGGGTCCAGCGATGAGAACGGGTCCTGGAACACCATTTGCATCCAGCGCCGGTGTTCGCGCAGCGGCTTGGCGCTGGGCGAGATCCAGTCCACCCCGGCGAAGCTGACCGTGCCGGCGCTGGCGTCCAGCAGCCGCATCAGGGTGCGGCCCAGCGTCGACTTGCCGCAACCCGATTCGCCGACGATACCCAGTGTGCGGCTGCCGTGCAGGTCGAAGCTCACGGCGTCGAGCGCCTTGAACCGTTGGTTGCCCGGCAGCACATAGTGCTTGCTCAGGCCCCTCACTCGCAGCAGGGGGGCGGTGGTAGCCGGCGCCGCGGCCTCAGGCGGCATCGGCATACCAGCAGGCGGCCTGCTCGTCGGGCCGGCCACCAAGCGCCAGCAGCGGTGCGGCATGTTCGCAGCGTGCGTCGGCACGCGGGCAGCGTGATGCAAACAGGCAGTTGCCTGCGCGCGCGCCGAGCGGCGGCACAGTGCCGGGGATCGTGGGCAGCAGGGTTCCCGGCGGGTGCCCGGCCGGTGCCGTCTGCAGCAGCGCACGGGTGTAACGATGGCCGGGCTGCGCGAACAGGCCCTGCACACTGCGTTTCTCTGCCACCCGGCCGGCATACATCACGGCCACCGTGTCGCAGTGGTCGGCCACCAGAGCCAGATCGTGCGTGATCAGCAGCATGGCCATGTTGAATTCGCGCTGTAGCTCGCCCAGCAGGCGCAGGATCTGCGCCTGCACCGTGACGTCCAGGGCGGTGGTCGGCTCGTCGGCAATTAACAGCCTGGGCTGGCAGGCCAGGGCCATGGCGATCATCACGCGCTGGCGCTGCCCGCCCGACAGTTCATGCGCATAGGCGCCGACCCGTTTGGCTGCAGCCGCGATGCCGACGAGGTCCAGCAGGCGCACCACCTGCTGCGCGGCGGCGCGCGCGTCCATTCCGCGGTGCAGGCGGAGGCCCTCGGCGACCTGGTCGCCCACCGTCAGCACCGGGTTCAGGCTGGTCATCGGCTCCTGGAACACCATCGCGATCTGGCTGCCGCGCAAGCCGCGCATCGCCTGTTCCGACTGGGCCAACAGGTCGAGGCCGCCGAACAGGATGCGGCCGCCGGAATAGATCGTCTGCGCGCGCGGCAGCAGGCGCATGATGGCCAGTGCGGTCACGCTTTTGCCGCAGCCCGATTCGCCGACCAG
>JANMYG010000683.1:0-2660 GCA_031381865.1 Betaproteobacteria bacterium
TTCGACCTGGAAGTTGTTCATCTGGCGGTAACCGGTCAAGCCTTCCAGGAACAGCAGCACCGGGTAGCTGGGCTCGGCGTCCGACACCGGTATGCCGACCCTGGCGTTGGTCGTCACGTAGCGCAGGTGACCGAAGCTGAATTCCGGCAGGCCGTGCAGCCGCGCCTGCGCCGACGCGAGGGCGCCGGCGTCCGGCAGGTAGGGCGCAAGCGGCGCCGACCCGCCTTCCTTGGCGGGATACCAGACCTGCACCACCAGTTCGCGACGCGCCTGCGGCGAAGTCGCGAAGATCTCGCGCCGACCGGTGTCGACCCAGTGGTAGCTCAGGGTGCCGATCGCATAGGGCCCGCCCGGGGGCGCAAAGCGGAACACCGGCAGCACGAGGGGCAGCGCCATGGAGACGACCAGGCCAAGCAGACCCAGGCCGATGCCCGCAGCGGGTGCAAACCGGCGGAGTCCTTTGCGCGCCGTCGGCGCACCCGCATTGCCGAAGTTCAGCAGCCAGACCAGAAAGAACAGCCCCGCCAGCACGTAGGCCGGGACCATCTGCCAGCGCGGCCCCTGCGCGACGACCTGTGCCACGGCCACTGGCAGCGCCATCGGCGCGGCAAGGCGCAACCAGCGCATCGCGCCGCGCAAAGGCAGCGCCAATACCAGCATGGCCAGCAGATTGGCCAACATCAACAGGGTCTCGAGCGGTCTCACGGTCGCGCCCGTTCGCGCATGCCGAGCAAAGCAATACGGACCGTGTGTGTGCCAGCGCACAGATGGGCGAAGCGGTTCAACCGCATGCTGTGCGTGTGCACGACCAACGCAACACCCGGACCCTGCAACCGTCTCCCGCGGCCATCACCCGAGGGCCGGCACCACCGGCGTCGGTGCGTGCAGCGTGTCACGCCAGGTCGCCAAGGTGAGGTTCGGGCAGGCATTTGTTGACGACAGTCAAAACATTGTCGCAGCGCCTGCATAGACTGCCCTGACATTTCACGCGCATCGCACATGCCATCCACTTCCAACACCCGCTTCAAACGCCACACCGCATGGCTGCTGCTGATGGTGTGGCTGTTTGCCCTGTCGGCCGGGGTGGCCAATGCGTGCCTGCTCGAGCGCCCCGGGGTTCCAGCGCACGCCGCGGTAGAGCATGGCGGCCCTGCGGACACCCCAGCGACGCCCTGCCTGAAGCTCTCCGACGACGGCACACGGCTGTTGGTGAAGCTGCCGTCCGGCTTGGACCACGCTGAACCCGATGCGGCACCGCTGGTCGCGGTGGTCTGGAGCCTGACCGTGCCGGTCGCGATGGCGCCCCGCGCGCCGGGCCACCGGCAGGGCGGTTTGTCCGAGTTGCCGATCCGGGTCCGTTATTCGC
This sequence comes from Betaproteobacteria bacterium, assembly GCA_031381865.1. GTDB lineage: Bacteria > Pseudomonadota > Gammaproteobacteria > Burkholderiales > Burkholderiaceae_C > CAISIP01. The sequence continues at coordinate 1,367 of JANMYG010000683.1, forward strand.
GCTTGGCGCTATGACCGCGCCTTGCACCCGGGCTTGGGCCTTGCTGCGCTGCGAACTGCGATCTGCGTCGGGTTGCTGCGCGGACCGAATCCGCACCCGGCTGCCGCAGGCCGATCCAGCAGCACGCCCGACGCGTGCCAAAGCTCAGTTGCCCAACCTCTCTCTTTTTTTTGCCCTTTTTTGGAGAAATAACATGAAGACATTACTTGTGATGGTGATAGCCACCTTATCCATGTTGAGCACCGGCGCCGTGTTGGCGCAAAGCACAAACATGATGAACGGCGGCACGTGGAACGGCGGCTGGATGGGTGGGTGGATGGGTGGGTATGGCGGCATGTGGGTGCCGTTCCTACTCGCCGTCGTGGTGGTCGGCCTCGTCGCATGGATCTTGCGGCGCGGTGGCAAATGAACGAGACACGCGCGCTGTTGCCCAGTATTCCCAGTATCCCCAGTATCCCCAGTATTTTTCAACCCAACCAGGAGTCTGTCATGACCCGTTTTAGATTCGTTCCACTTGCCATTGCCATTTCCAGCGCCATGCTGCTGGCCGCCTGCAACACCGCCCCACCGATGCCCATGGGCAGCGCACAGGCCGGCTCCATGTCAGCGCCCAACCATATGGCCATGATGGATGCGCAGATGAAATCGATGCGCGAGATGCACGAAAAGATGATGAACGCCAAGACCCCGGACGAGCGCAGCAAGATGATGGCCGAGCACATGAAGTCCATGCAGGGCGGCATGGCCATGATGGGTGGCATGGGCGGCATGGGTGGTGGCATGGGCGACATGAAAGGCATGCAGGGCATGTCCGGCGACATGATGGCGCACCATCAGATGATGGCCAAACGCATGGAGATGATGCAGATGATGATGAAGATGATGATGGACCGCATGCCGGACAGCCCCGCCAAATGAATATCGGCCGGTGCGAGGCGCACGGTTCGTACGGCCCCTGCGCTGCGCTGCCGTGCACGCACATGCGCTCGTCGAGCTGCGGTTCCGCGGGCCGCTATTGTGGCGCCATGCCCGTCAACGCGCTGAGGTCCGGGCAGTCAACACGCTGAGGTCCAGGCTGTCAACGTGGTGCGGCGCGGCGCGTCAACGCGGCGCCGCCACCGCGCTGCGGATGGCGGCCACCGTCTGCTGGACAACCGCATCCACACCGAGTTGCCCCAGCGCAGCGCTCGATGGTCGCGGGTCGCCGTAGGCGCCTGCGGCTCGCCCCTCGCGCGCGGCGGTTGCGAACAGCTCCGGCCGCACCAGTGAAGGCTCGATCGCCATCAGCAGCGAG
>JANMYG010000704.1:0-1849 GCA_031381865.1 Betaproteobacteria bacterium
CGGCGTGCGCATGGACGGCTACATGGTGTGGAGCCTGCTCGACAACTTCGAGTGGGCGTCCGGATATGAGAAGCGCTTCGGCATCGTGCATGTCGACTACGAGACCCAGCGCCGCACGCTCAAGCACAGCGCGTTGTGGTATCGGGATTTCCTGCAACGTCAGAAGGCCGAACGCGCGCAGCGCGCCGAGATCGCAACTGGGACCTGAAATGAGACAACCCCTACTTTCACTTCGTTCATCGCCCCCCGCGGGGGCGCAGGCCCGCCTTCGGGCGGCCCGGCGGGAGACCTGACATGGGACAAGTTTCGCTGCGGGGCATCCGCAAGAGCTACGGCACGGTGGATGTCATCAAGGGCATCGACCTCGAGGTCGCCGACGGCGAGTTCATGGTGTTCGTCGGTCCGTCGGGCTGCGGCAAGTCCACCGTGCTGCGCATGATCGCGGGCCTCGAGAGCGTCACCGGCGGCGACGTGCTGATCGACGGGGTGCGCGCCAACGACGTACGCCCGGCCGACCGCGGCGCCGCCATGGTGTTCCAGAGCTACGCGCTCTACCCGCACATGACGGTGGCCGAGAACATGGGGTTCGCGCTCAAGATGGCCGGCGTGGGACGCGTGCAGCGCGACGAGCAGGTTGCCCGCGCGGCCGAGATCCTGCGCCTGCACGAATTGCTGGCGCGTTACCCGAAGGAGCTCTCGGGTGGCCAGCGCCAGCGCGTCGCCATCGGCCGCTCGATCGTGCGCAAACCCAAGGTGTTCCTGTTCGACGAGCCGCTGTCCAACCTGGACGCGGCCCTGCGCGTCAACATGCGCATCGAGTTGTCGCGGCTGCACAAGGAACTCGGCACCACCATGATCTACGTCACCCACGACCAGGTCGAGGCCATGACGCTGGGCGACCGTATCGCGGTGTTCAACCGCGGCATCGTGGAGCAGCTCGGCCCGCCGATGGAGCTCTACAACCGCCCGGCCAACGAGTTCGTCGCCACCTTCATCGGCGCGCCGCGCGTCAACCTGGTTCCGCGGCCACCGGCAACCGACGCGGCGCCGGCCCATGTCGCTTTGTGGAACGCGCTCGCCGCCCAGGCGCCGGCCAGCGCCCAGCGCGCCGGTCTGCGGCCAGAGCACCTGCACCTGTCACCGACCGGCCAGGGCATTCCCGCCAGCGTGGTGCTGGCCGAGCACCTGGGTGACTCGTCGGTGATCCACCTGCGGGTGGACGGCATCACCGAACTGCTCAGCGCCAAGGTGGGCACCGAACACCACGCTGTCGAGGCCGGGCAGACCGTGGGCCTGGCGCCCGATGCATCGTGGGCGCTGATCTTCGGCGCCGACGGCCGGTTGGTGTCATAGACAAGGAGGCAGAGGTGGCCAAAACCAACAGTGCAGCCCGCTGGAAACTGGTCTGGAGCGACGAGTTCGACGGTGACCGGGTCGACACCACGAAGTGGGATTTCGACATCGGCAACGGCTTTTACGACTACAAGCACAACGCCTGGATTCCCGGCTGGGGCAACGAAGAGCTGCAGTACTACACGCGTGAGCGCGACAACGTGTCGGTCAAGGACAGCCTGCTCACGATCCGCGCCGTGAAGGAGTCGCTGCACGGCTGCGGCTACACGTCGGCGCGGCTGAAGACGCGCAAGCGCGACGGCACGCCGCTGTTCACCAAGCTGTACGGCAAGTTCGAGTTCCGCGCCAAGGTGCCGTGGGGCAAGGGCATGTGGCCGGCGTTGTGGATGCTGCCGCAGGACGACAAATACGGCGGCTGGGCCGCTTCGGGCGAAATCGACGTGATGGAGATCGCCGGCGAAAAGCCGCACGAGGTGCTCGGCACGGTCCACTTCGG
>JANMYG010000715.1:0-9487 GCA_031381865.1 Betaproteobacteria bacterium
CGTGATTGCGGTGGACGGCGGCTTCACCACGGTGCGGCCTCTAGTGAAGTAGCCTGACCTGACCGCCCGGAGTAGCCCATGCGCTGTTGCGCCATTGGAGTTGGTGTTGCCCCCGGCAGCGGACCCCGGCTCCATCCAGCAGCGCCAGATCGACGAGGAGCGCCGGCAGCAGGAGCAGGAGCGGCTGCAGCGCCGGCCGGCGACCAAACCGGTCAAGCGCGACGCCCTGCAGCCGCCCGCTGCGGGGCCGGTGCCGGACGCGATCCGCTTCGTCGTGCGCGAGGTCGAGTTCACGCCCTTGGAGATACTGGGCAAGGACGAACTCGAGGGTGTTGCGCGCGACTACCGGGGTAAACAGCTGCCGTTCGCCGACCTGCGCCAACTCGCCGAGTGCGTCAACGCGCTCTACCGTGCCAAGGGCGTGGTGACCGCGCAGGCGCTGATCCCGCCCCAGGACGTGACGGACGGGCTGGTGCTGGTGCGGCTGGTCGCGTCGCGCCTGGGCAGCATACGCATCGACGGCAACGACAGCACGTCGGCCGGCCTCGTCACGTGGCGGCTCGGCCAGACGCCGGGGCAACTCGTGGATTTGCAGGCACTGGAGCGCGAGCTGGTGTGGGCTGGCGAACTACGCCATCACGTCCGGGCATGCGTTTGTCACGAGCCGAGCGAACTACACCGTCGGTCGCGGCATGCTGCGCCGGGTGCAGGACCTCGGCGACAGGTGGTCGGCGCACGGCAGCCTTTCGCTGCAGCACACGGACAACGACCTGCTGCCTTCGAGTGAGCAGTTCTTCATCGGCGGCGAAGGCAGCGTGCGCGGATATCCGGTCGGCACTTTCTCGGGTGACCGGGGCCATACGGCCATCTTCGAGCTGCACCATCCGCTGCCCGCTGTGGGCGGGGAGGGCCAGCCGGAACTGGCGGCGAGCGGGTATTTCTTCCTGGACTACGGCCACGTCACGCCGTTTCGCGCGCCCAACTCGCTGCAGCGCTCGTTCGATGTACTGAGCAGCATCGGCTGGGGCTTGAATGCCAGCCTGCAGAAACGTTCCACCGCCCGGCTGGCGATCGCGTTCCCGATGAACGAGATGCCGGCGCAGTTGAACCGCTACCAGATCTACCTGCACTTGGCGGCCAGCCTGTTCTAGGCCGGTTCGCCGGATCCACCGGGCGCACAACCGAAGCGGGACGCGCGCCCGGTGGTCAGCCACCCGCGTCGACTGGGTGGCGGCACAGGGGCTCTCGATCCGGGTTTCACCATCGACGGCTTGAGCGAAACTGATTCGCCCGGGCTTGGGCTACAGTCTGGTCCACCATGTACCTGCCGCCCCATTTCGCCTCCAAAGACCGCGCCGATGCCGTCGCATTGATGAGCGAGCATCCGCTGGCCAGCCTGATCAGCAACGACGACGCGGGCCTGCCGTTTGTGTCCCACCTGCCGCTGCACCTGGAGCAGCGGGGCGAGGCGCTGGTGCTGCTGGGCCATTGCGCCAAGCCCAATCCACACTGGCGTTATCTGCAGGCCCGGCCGACAGCGGTTGTCACGTTCCTGGGGCCACACGCCTACATGTCGCCGCGCGTCTACCCGGACCTGGTGCGTGTGCCGACCTGGAACTACCTGGCCGTGCATTGCACCGTGTTGGCCACGCTGATCGACGACCCCCTGGCCAAGGACCGACTGCTCAAGAAACTGATCGCCGACCACGACCCGGCCTATGCGCCGCAATGGATCGGCCTGGGGACCGAATACCAGCACAAGATGCTGGCCGGCATCGTGGCGTTCGAACTGCAGGTCAGCAGCCTGCAGTGCAAGCTCAAGCTCAACCAGCACCGGCCCGAGGCCCACGCACGCATGCGCGCCGGATATGCGGCCGGTGGCGAGGACGAACGCGCACTTGGCCAGTGGATGGACAAGCTCGGCATCGGCCGCCCGGCCAGCGACGGCGCGGCCTGAAACCCGATGCACGACGACGCTGCGTTCATGGCGCTGGCGCTGGCACAGGCCCGCATGGCCGGCGCCGCGGGCGAGGTGCCGGTGGGCGCGGTGGTGGTGCACGACCGGCAGTTGGTAGGCGCCGGCCACAACAGCCCGGTCGCAGCCCACGACCCGACCGCCCACGCCGAGATCATCGCGCTGCGCGCTGCCGCTGCAGCCCTTGGCAATTACCGGCTCGACGGCTGCACGCTGTACGTCACGCTCGAACCGTGCGCCATGTGCGCCGGCGCGATGCTGCATGCGCGCCTCGCGCGTGTGGTGTTCGGGGCTGCGGACCGCAAGACCGGCGCGGCGGGTTCGGTGATCGACCTGTTCGCGGAGACCCGGCTGAACCACCAGACCGGGGTGCAGGGCGGGGTCATGGCGACCGAGTCCGCCGCCTTGTTACAGTCCTTTTTTTCCAGCCGACGTGAGGAGACCCGCATGAACAGCAGCCCGTTGCGCGACGACGCACTGAGGACACCCGATGGCCGGTTCGCCGACCTGCCCGGGTACCCGTGGCAGCCGCATTACCTGAGCGACCTGCCGGCGCTTGGCGGCCTGCGCATGCATTACCTGGACGAAGGCCCGCGAGATGCGCCGCTGACGTGGCTGTGCCTGCACGGCAATCCGGCCTGGAGTTATCTCTACCGCAAGATGATCACGGTCTTCCTGGCAGCCGGGCACCGTGTCGTGGCGCCCGACCTGATCGGTTTCGGCAAGAGCGACAAACCCAAGAAGGACGCGGCGCACAGCTTCACCTGGCATCGCCAGGTGCTGCTGGAACTGGTGGAACGGCTCGACCTGAACCGCGTCGTGCTGGTGGTGCAGGACTGGGGCGGCCTGCTCGGTCTGACCTTGCCGATGGAGGCCCCGGGGCGTTATGTCGGCCTGCTGGCCATGAACACCATGCTGGCCACCGGCGAGCAGCCGCTGAGCCCCGGTTTCCTGGCCTGGCGCGCGATGTGCGCAAAGAACCCCGAGTTCGACGTGGCCCGCCTGTTAGCGCGCGGCAACCCGCACATGGGCGAGCGCGAATGCGCCGCCTACATGGCGCCGTTTCCCGATGCCGGGCACCGGGCTGCGCTGCGCGCCTTCGCGCCGATGGTGCCCGAGTTCGCCGACTCGGACGGTGCGGCGGTGTCGCGCCGGGCGCGCGAGTTCTGGAGCACCGAATGGGCCGGGCGCAGCTTCATGGCCGTGGGCGCGCAGGACCCGGTGCTGGGGCTGCCGGTGATGCAGTCGCTGCGCCAGGCCATACGCGGCTGCCCCGAGCCCTTGGTGGTCGAGGACGCCGGCCATTTTGTTCAGGAGCACGGTGCGCCGATCGCCGCCGCCGCGCTGCGCGTTCTGGGCGGCGGATAATCCGGCAGCCCCAAGCCGCCGCCAACGCTGTCACCCTGCCACCCTGCCACCGCTACCTCCGCTACCTCCACCGCCACCCTGCGCCCGCCGATGAGCCACATCTACGTTTATTCACCCTCCAGCGCGCAGCGCGACAAGGCGGCCCTGCGCCGCGGCGTGGCGCGGCTCGAGGCCCTGGGGCACGAGGTCGAGGTCGACCGCGACGCCCTGGCGACGCACATGCGCTTTGCCGGCGACGACGCGACGCGACTGGCGGCCATCCACCGGGCCGCGGCCAGCGGCGCCGATGTGGCGATGATCTCGCGCGGCGGATACGGGCTCAGCCGCCTGCTGGCGGATATCCATTACAAGGCGATCGCGAAAGCCGTCGCCGGTGGCACGCTGTTCGTCGGATACAGCGATTTCACGGCCTTCCAGTGCGCGCTGCTGGCCAAGACTGGCGCCACGACCTGGGTCGGACCCGCCGTGGGAGAGGATTTCGGTGTGGCGGGGCCGCCCGACGACATCATGGAAGCCTGTTTCGACGACCTGTTGCGAGGGCAGGGCGAGGGCGCCGGCTGGAGGCTGCCAGCCGCGCGTGCGCGCACGACTGCCGCAGGCGGTGCGGCGGCAACCGGAACCGGTGTGCCGGTGCTGACCAGGCCGGTGCGCAACGCGGTGTTCTGGGGTGGCAACCTGGCGGTTCTGACGTCTTTGCTTGGCACACCGTATTTCCCGCAGGTGCACGGTGGCGTGCTGTTCCTGGAGGACATCGCCGAGCACCCTTACCGCGTCGAACGCATGTTGAGCCAACTGCTGCACTCCGGCGTGCTGGCACGGCAAAAGGCGCTGGTGCTGGGGCAGTTCACGAAGTACCAGTTGTTTCCCAACGACAAGGGCTACAAGCTCGAAAGCGCCGTGGCATGGATTCGCGGCAAGTTGAAAATCCCGGTGCTCACCAACCTGCCGTTCGGCCACGTGGGAACCAAGGTCGTATTGCCGTTCGGCAAGCCGGTGGAATTGCTGGTGGACGGGCGCGACGCGATGCTTTATTGGGGCTGACGGCACTGCAGGCTTGACAAGCCCTGGTGTTCGAAGACAGCACCCGTTCACCCTGAGCTTGGCCGGCCCAGAGCCTGTCGACGGGTCGAAGGGCCGAGTGGCTTCGACCCCTCGACAGGCTCTGGGCGGGCCAAGCTCAGCCCGATCGGAACTTGCCGATTGAAAGCCATTTGGAATGAGCGTTTTGCGCGCGACGGGCCGGTTTCCTGGCGATCTGTCTTCAGGGTTTGGCGGCGGCCTTCAGCACACCACGCACCAGGTTGCGGCTGTGGGCGCCGAAGTGGCCCAGCAGTTCGGCCACCAGCCGGTCGAGTTCCGCGCGTTTGGCCGGATCGCGTTTGGCGATCTCCGCCACCAGGTCGATCTCGGCTTCCTTGACGCCGAAGTCGAAGGCCGGGTCGGACACAAATCCGGGCGGCATCGAAGCGACGATGGTGGCGGCCGCCCGACCGCCGGCCGCATGCGCCTCGCGCGCCACGACGTCACGCGCATACAGGTCGGTCCATGCCGGGTAGGCGCTGTCCTGAGCGGCATTACGCAGCGCCTGGTCCATCGCGGTGTCCTTCTTGGCGCGTGCCGCGTTGAGCAAGGTCTGGTTCTGGTATTTTTCCAGCGCCAGGTGCCGGTTCGACAGCAGCACGATCAGATCGTCCTTTTGCCGCGGCAAACCGGCCATTGCCAGCAGGTTGGCGCTGATCATCCTGAAGGTCGAGTCGCCTGGCGCCAGATCGGCGTGGTAGGGCTGCGTCAGGTCCTGCACGTAGTGCAGCGCCAGCCCGGCGAAACGCCAGCCCCAGTACGGGTGCCCGGTGCGAAAGGCCAGCGCCGACAGCGTGCTGTACTGGTGGACGCGCAGCAGCGGCAAGGTACGCCTGATGAACGGCGCCGCCTTGTAGATCAGCCAGTCCTGGTGGAAAAAACCCATGTGGAACGGCGCCTGGGTCGAGAAGTAGAGGCTCGGATTGCCGAACGGCAGGGTGCCGAAACCAAAGGACTTGCCCCAGTCCGAGGGGCTGTCCGCCCACAGGTTGATGTCCAGCCCGTAGTCGGGTTCGTCCGACGCCGAGGCGACCACGCCCAGCGCCGGCACCTGGTCGCCGGCCTTGATGGCGACGAAGCGGTGGCTCGAGTTCGGTTGCTCGGGCAGGAAGTTGACGGCGCTGTGCGGCAGCAGACCCACAGGCTCCGCCGCCGCGCGCGGATCGGGCTGCAGGTACAGCGCGAGCTTGCTCAGGGGCGACACCCGCAGCGCCGTCAGGAAAGCCAGGCGCCGGGCTTCGTCGGTGCGGCCCGGATTGGCCGAGAAGGCCAACGCGTCCGGGCGCGGTGCGTAGGAATCGACGTTCGCGCGGGCCCATTTTTCCTGGCTCGCCAGCAGGGTTTCGATCGACTTTTCCTCGGCCTTGAGAAAAGCCTCCAGCGGCTCGACCGTGACGGGAGCGGCGCCAGCCACCTCCGGCATCTGCTCGAAGGCGCGGTAGGCGGCGAAGCTGTGGTTGCTCCATGCCCAGGTATTGCCTGCGGTCAGCGCCAGCAGAGCGGCCAGGTACAACGCAATTCGTTTCATGGGGATCTCCTGTTGGCGGCGCGACCGGCCGTGCGACTCGCCTTCAAATCGCACTGGCCAGCATCTGTTGCGACACATCCCACAAGCGGTTGGCCGCGCCAACATCGACGATGTGTGGTGAGTATCCGGAAGCGCGCTGGCTTGGCAGCGCTGGCAGGCCCTGGTTGCAGTCCTCCAGGTACAGGCCGCCGTGGCCCTTGAGTTCGGGCGCGGTGGCTGCCCACACGCTGGTTGATGCCCCTTGGGCCGGCGTCTTGAAGATATCCAGGGGCGTGTCATCGGCCTTGAGCCACCCCAGCGCGCGCATTTCCTCCAGGGGTAGGAATTTCTGCAGCCCGGTCATGATGCCGCCCGGATGCACGGCATTGGCGGTGATGCCCTGTGCGCCATGACGCAGGTGCAATCCGAGCGCGAACAAGGCGTTGGCGCTCTTGGCCTGCCCGTAGGCATTCCATTTGTTGTAGTCGCGCCGCTGGTAGTGGATGTCGTCGAAATCGATGCCGGCGATCTTGTGGCCGGTGGAACTCAGGCACACCACGCGGGCATCGCCGTGTGACTGCGCAGCCTGCAGCAACGCCGGCAACAGGCCGGTGGTCAGCGCGAAATGCCCCAGGTGGTTGGTGGCAAATTGCGCTTCCCAGCCTTGGGTCGTGCGTTGCAACGGGCAGGCCATGATGGCCGCGTTGTTGACCAGGATGTCCACGGGCGCTCCGCTGGCGATCCAGTCGGCCACGAAGCGGCGCACGCTGGCCAGGTCGCTCAGGTCCAACTGGGCCACCGCCACAGAGGCGCCGGGAAACTGCTGGCGCAGTTCTGCCGCGCTGGATTCCCCTTGCGCGAAGTTGCGCACCGCCAGGCCAAGCGCCGCGCCGGCGGCGACCAGCGCGCGCGAAGTCTCCAGGCCCAGCCCGGAGGCGCCGCCGGTGACGATGGCATGGCGCCCGCGCAGCGAAATGCCCTGCACCACTTCCAGCGCCGTGCTCCTGGCGCCGAACCGGGACGTGATGCGGACGCCGGTGTCGGCCGCCGGCATGCCGGGTGTTGCGTTCATGGGTGACTCCTGGAACAAGATCTGCTGCGGTGGATCGGGTCGGGACGGAACCGGGTGCGCCAAGGCGATTGCATCAGGCCGGTTCGGGAATCGGACTGCGGCCGGGAACGGGCACAGGCATGGGATTTGAATTGAGATTGGGGTTGAGGTTGGGGTTGAGATTTGGGATCAGATTGGGGTTGAGATTGGGGTTCGGGTTGGGGACCAGATTGGGGTTGGGATTGGGATCGGCGATGGAAGCTTGTCCACGCACGCGCGGCGGTTTGGGAACGCGGGCCGCGTTCGGTACACGCGCCGTCGGCGCGGCCGCCGCTGTGCGCGGAACGGCCACCGGTGCGGTGCTCGACGGCGTCGCCAGTTCCAGCGTGAACGCGGCCTGCGGTGGCGCCAGCGGGGCGAGAGTGGCGGACCGCAATGCGACGCTTTTCAGCGTGTATTCGTCTTCGATCTGGCTGCCGACGCGGTATGGCCGGGCGGCCTTGCCGTCGACCGCGATCAGGGCCACGCCGCTGCTGGCCCGATCGGCCACCACCCCCACCAGCGCGAACCGGGCGCCCGGATCGATCGCTTGCGCGGCAACATTGGGGGCGGCGGTTGCGATTGCGACTGGTGGCCCGAAGACCCGGGCCAGATCGGCTGGTTGATTCAGCGGCGTCGGCGCGGCTATTTCCGCCGCCTTGACCGGAGCGGTCGACGAACCTACAAATTGAAGCGTCCAGTAGCTGATGGACGCGGCTGCCAACAGCCACGCCGCCAGGGTGACGAAACGCAAGAGCCATGTTTGAGCCATGCCCGATTATCATTCAGCGACAACAGCACTACCGCTGCCGATTCCGGGGCAAATCCAGATGACACAACTTCCGTTCGCCGCCAGCCGCCAGTTCCGGATCGCCGTGCGGCGTGGCTTCACGCTGATCGAGTTGATGGTGGTGCTGGTCATCATCGGCGTGCTCGCCGCCTTGATCGTTCCCAACGTGCTGGAGCGCGCGGACGATGCGCGTTCGATGGCCGCCAAGACCGACGTCAACAACCTGATGCAGGCGCTCAAGCTCTACAAGCTGGACAACCAGCGCTACCCGACGGCCGAACAGGGCCTCGCCGCGCTGATAACCAAGCCGACGAGCGGGCCGATACCGCCGAACTGGAAAGCCTACCTCGACAAGCTCCCCAATGATCCGTGGAACAACCCGTACCAGTATCTCAATCCCGGCATCAAGGGAGAGGTCGATGTGTTGTCGTTCGGCGCCGATGGCCAGGCCGGCGGCGAAGGCAAGAATGCCGATGTGGGCTCCTGGCAATAACCGGGCCCATGCCGGGACGGTCGGCATGCGCGGCTTTACGCTGGTCGAGTTGCTGCTGGTCGTGGCCATCGTCGCCGTGGCCAGTGCCGGCGTGGCGTTTGCCGTGCGCGACACCAGCGAGACGCAGCTCGAGCGTGAAGGCCAGCGGCTGGCGGCAATGCTGGATTCGGCGCGCGCCCGTTCACGGGCGTCCGGGCTGCCGGTCTACTGGCTGGCCGGCGCGCAGGGTTTCCAGTTCGTGGGATTGCCACCGTCGCAGGCGGAGCCGGATGCTGTTGCGCCGACGGTGGATGCGGGCGGGACGAGCGTGGTCCCGTGGCTTGCCGACGGAATGTCGGTACCCGATGGCACGACGCTGAAGCTCGGACCTGAGCCGATCATCGAGCGCCAGCAGATCCTGTTGTCGCATGAGAGCCGCAGCCTTCGCATCGCCACCGACGGCCTGCGCCCGTTTGCGGTCTCGGCAAACGGCGCCGACACCAGCGCCGACGGCATGCGATGAGGATGCGCGCGCGCGGGTTCACCTTGATCGAGGTGCTGGTCGCCCTCGGCATCGTGGCCATCGCGCTGGTTGCGGGGCTGCAGGCGACGATGGCGCTGACCAACAACGCGCAGCGCCAGTCGGATGTTCTGCTGGCGCATATCTGCGCCGAGAACGAACTGGTGCGGCTGCGGCTGAGCCGGCAATTGCCCGCGGTGGGCGAATCGGGCTTCCCGTGCGAACAGGCCGGGCGCACGCTGGTCGGCCAGTTGAGCGTGCAGCCGACCCCGAACCCGAGCTTCCGGCGCGTCGACGCGCAAGTGAAAGACGGCGGTTTCACGGTGCTGCGCCTGGCCACGATCGTGGGGACATTCCAATGAGCGCCGCGCCGGGCCGCCCCGAGCAAGCTCGCACCGCAGTGCGCAGCACGTAGGTATTCCAATGAGCGCCGCGCCGGGCCGCCCCCTAGCAAGCTCGCACCGCAGTGCGCAGCACGAAGGTATTCCAATGAGCGCCGCGCCGGGCCGCCCCCAAGCAAGCTCGCACCGCGGCTCGCCGAGCGCGGGTACCCCAATCAGCACCGCCGGGCCGTTCCCAATGGCGAATTCCGAAAAACGCAGCACGGAGGATTCCTGATGGGCGCCGCTGCTCCGACCCGCGGCGCCGGGGCGCCGTGCGGGGGGCGGCGCCACACCCCAGGCGG
>JANMYG010000748.1:0-2422 GCA_031381865.1 Betaproteobacteria bacterium
TTCGCCGAGTTTTCGCCGTTGCCGCCGGTGGTGGCCTTGGAATTCGGGCCGTAGAGCATGAACAGGAAGTTTTCCGCATCCGGGTAGTCGGCCAGCCAGCCAACGATGAAGATCTGGATCGAACCCTTGCTCATCTTGTCCTGGAAGCGGTTGTAGTCGGTCGCCCGCACTTCGAGCTGGACCGCGATCTTCGCGAACTGCTTGGTGTACCAGTCGAGCGACGCCTTCGCGCCCGGCGCCGCAGACGGGTAGTCGAAGTTCAGCACCAGCGGTTTGCCGGTCGCGGCGTCGCGCCCGGCCGGATAACCGGCCTGTGCCAGCAGCAGTTTCGCCTCTTCGATCGAGCGGCGCACCAGCTTGCCGTCCGGCCCCTTGCGGTAGACCACCGGGTTGAAGGCCGACGGGCCGTCGTCGCGGTAACCGAACAGCGACGGCGGCAGCGGGCCTTGCGCGGCCTGCGCCTGACCGCGTTCGAAGATCGCGATGTGTTCTTCCCAGTCGATCGCGATCGACAGCGCCTGGCGCAACTTGCGGTTGCGCTCGGCCTGCTCGGGCGTGGCGCCCTTGCCGACCACGGGGTCGAGCCAGTTGAAGCCGATGTACGAGTTGTTGGCCTCGACCGTGGTCGGCAGCCGAATGCCCTTCTCCCTGAACTCCTTCTCCTTCTTCTTGTCGTCGCCCATCTCGACGATGTAACCGGTGCCGTATTGGAGATTTTCGATGGCGGGCGAATCGTAATAACCCTGCAGGAATTTCGCTTGCAGCGGAACGCCTTCCTTTTCGATGTCGAACACCACCCTGGACACGAACGGTATGGTCTTGCCGCAATCGGCGAGGTAGCCCTTTTCCCGGTCGCCGGCCTCGCCTTCGCACGGGTACGCTTCGCCGCGGAAATTCGGGTTGCGCTCCAGCACGTGGCGCCGGTTCTCGACGAACTCGGTCAGCATGTACGGCCCGGTGCCGACTGGCCAGTAGTTCAGCGACAGGTTTTTCTCGGCCATGCCGGGCTGGGCGTAGAACTTCTCGGCCTCCCATGGCACGGGCGCAAAAAAGGTCATCGCCAGCCAGTATTTGAACTGCGGGTATTTGCCGATGACGCGGATGCGCAGCGTGTAGCGGTCGAGCGCCTGCGCACCGGGAAAGGGGTGGTTGCGGAAGTCCAGGAACGGCAGGTCGCGGTCGGTCGGCGCCAAGCCGCGGCGCAATGCCTTGTCGGCCTCGACGACCCGCTCGCCATGCTCCTTCAGACCGACGATGTAGTCGGCCATGGTCGAAAACGAAGGCGACTTGACGCGCGGCGTCGCCAGGCGGCGGATCGCATACACATAGTCGTCCGCGCTCAGTTCGCGCGTGCCGGTTTCCTGGAAGTCGCTGATCTTGTGTTTGTCGGCGACGTCCTCGCGCTTGAGCGCGTGGTAGCTGTATTGCCCCTGCGCGTTTTTGGCCAGTGCCGGATGCGGCGCAAACTGGATTCCCGGCCTGATGTGGATGTCGAACACGGTCTCTGCGATCTTGTCGCCGGCGGCGTCGTCGGGCAGTTCCAGGCCCTGTTTGTCCAGGTAACGCGGACGTGCGATGTCCTGCGCGGCGCGCCCGACCAGCTGGTACGGGCGTTTCAGGTAGTGGTAGCCGTAGGGCGGTTCGTAAACCTGGTAGGTGTAGGGCGTTTCGTCGTTGGAGTACGAACTCGCCGGGTCGAGGTACTTCGGTGAGCGCTGGCTGAACGGCAGGAACATCGTATCGGTCGACTCGGAGCCGGGCGGATGCGGGTTGTTCGCCACCGGTCCGCAGCCGGCCACCAACAAGGCCAGCGCCAGGAGCAGCGGCCACTGCCGCGCCAACCGCGCCACGCCGTGAATCCGATGGGCCGTGGCGTCAGGCAACATGGGGCGCGCTTTGGCCTAGAAGGTCGCCGACACGTGCCAATGCCAGCCCCAGCTCGGAATCCGCCCCGGCGCCGATCGCGCCGGCAATTTCCTGCGCCTGCGCCAGCGCGGCGCGCGCGCCGGGATTGTCGCCCGCAAGCCCTCCCGCCTCGGCACTGGCGCACAGCAATATCGCCAGACTCGGCCGATCGGCCACGACGCGCAGCAGCGCTTCGCCGGCCTGCAGACAGTCGCGCGCCTCGCCCGGGCGCATCTGGCGCGCATGCAGCAAGCCGAGGTAACCGAGAAATTGGCCTTCGGAACGCTGGTCGCCCATGTCGCGGGCAATCACCACGGCCGCCTCGAAATGCGCCAGCGCCTCGTCGATCCGCGCCAGTCCCTCGAACACCATGCCGAGGTTGCACAACACGATGCACTCCAGGTGCACATGGCCCAGGTCGCGCGCCACCACCAGCGCGGCCTCCAGTTGCAGCAGCGCTGCGTCCAGATTGCCCTGCACCTGGTTGACCAGCCCCAGATTGCACAGCGTGTTGCCC
>JANMYG010000750.1:0-1840 GCA_031381865.1 Betaproteobacteria bacterium
CGCGTCAGCGCCAAGGTCAAGCCGAACATCGTTTTCACGGAAGACCTCGCGGGCAATCCGACCGCCGAGGTGGAAGTGCGCGCGGCCGTGGACGGCACCATCGTCAGCCGCCGACTGCTCAAGAGCAGCGGCAGCAAGTCCTGGGACGACGCGGTGTTGAAGGCCATCGACAAGACCGAAGTGTTGCCGCGCGACGTCGACGGGCGCATTCCGCCGCTGCTGGTGATCAGCTTCCGTCCCCGGGACTAGTCGGCTGAATCCGTGAATTGACCGTCACTCGTGCGCCCCTCGCAAGCACAAGTGTCGTGGCCGGGTCGCGATGGCGTTATTCGTACACGATCACGGCCTGTCCCTGGTCGGCCTGCGCGCGCCACTGCGCGAGCGCCGCATCGCTGGGGAAAAACCGCTTGTCGTCGGCAAGCTGCAGTTCGGCGCTGGCGCCACCCGCCTCACCTGCGCGCCGCACCGCCAGGCGCACGCCCAGGCCACGCACCAGTTCACCCTGCTCGGTCTGCTCCTTGTGGGCCGGAAATGCCTGCAGCAGGCGCGCCACGTCCGGCGCCTGGCCATTCACGGCGACGCGCAGGAACTTGCCGAAACGGCAACGCGCCTGGTCGAGGTCCCAGATCTGGTTGACCGTCAATTGCATGCCGCCGGTGAAGCGGTCCGGCTGCAGCTTGCCCATCACGACGACCAGCTGGTCGTCCTTGAGCAGGTGGCGGTGGGTGGTGATCAGCGCCTCGTCCGCGCGCGCCTCGATCACACCCGACTTGTCGTCGAGCTTGAACAGCGCGAGCTTGCCGCGCTGACCGTTGATGACGCGAAAATCGCCGACGATGCCGGCCAGCAACTGGGGCTCGCGGGTGTCGATCAGGTCGTCGATACGGCGCTTCACAAAGCGCCGCAATTCCAGTTCCACCTCGTCGAACAGGTGCCCGGAGAGGTAGAAACCCAGCGCCGTCTTCTCCAGCGTCAGGCGCTCCTTGACACCCCAGGGCAGCGCATCGACGAGTTCCGGTTCCTGGGTGCTGGAGCCGTGGTCGTCGTCGCCGCCGATGTCGAACAGGCCGCCCTGGTTGGCGTTGGCCTGGGTCGCGTTGGCAAAATCGAAGGCCCGGTCGACCGACACCATCAGCGCCGCGCGGTTGAGCTGCAGCGCGTCGAAGGCGCCGGCCTTGATGAGCGCCTCGAGGCAGCGCTTGTTCAGGCGCGCGCGGTCGACCCGCACGCAGAAGTCGTACAGGCTGGTGAACGCGCCGCCCGACGCGCGCGCCGCGACGATGGCCTCGATCGCCTGCTGGCCGGTGCCCTTGATCGCGCCCAGGCCGTAACGGATCAACTGGTCGGAGACCGGCTCGAAGCGGTAGGCGCCGCGGTTCACGTCCGGCGGCTCGAACTCGACGCCCATCTTGCGGGCATCCTCGTACAGCACCTTGAGCTTGTCGGTGTCGTCCATCTCCACGCTCATGTTGGCGCAGAAGAACTCGGCCGTGTAGTGCACCTTGAGCCAGGCGGTGTGGTAGGCCAGCAGCGAGTAGGCGGCGGCGTGCGACTTGTTGAAGCCGTAGCCGGCGAACTTCTCCATCAGGTCGAACACCTCGTCGGCCTTGGCCTGGTCGATGTTGTTGCGGGCCGCGCCGTCGCGGAATATCTGGCGCTGCTCGGCCATTTCCTCGGGCTTCTTCTTGCCCATCGCGCGGCGCAGCATGTCGGCGCCACCGAGAGAATAACCGCCCAGGATCTGGGCCGTCTGCATCACCTGCTCCTGGTAGACCATGATGCCGTAGGTCTCGGACAACATCGAGGCCACCATCGGGTGCGGATACTCCACCGGTTCGCG
>JANMYG010000759.1:0-7944 GCA_031381865.1 Betaproteobacteria bacterium
CGTGCAGGCGCACCTCGCCCGCGCCTGCCGCGGCCTGGCTGCCGGTGGCGGATCCGGCGGCGGTGTACACGCGGTCCGGGTTCAGGCCGCGCTGGAACGTCCGGCCGCCCTTGGTCACGTCTTCGGTCAGCGTGCCCTTGAGGATGCCCAGCCAGTTGCGGTAACCCAGCACCTTGTCCTGCGCGTCGACGCAGGCCACCGAGTCCTCCAGGTCGAGGATGGTGGACAGGGCGGCCTCCAGCACCAGGTCGCATACGCCGGCCGGGTCGGTGGCGCCGATCGGCGTTGCGCGGTCGATGCGGATGTCGAGATGCAGGCCGTGGTGCTGCAGCAGCACCGACGACGGCGCCGCGGCGTCGCCCTGGTAACCGATGAACTGCCTGGCGTTCCTGAGTCCGGTGCTGCCGCCGCCCTTGAGCGTGGCGACCAGCGCTCCGCCGTGCACCGCGTACGCGATGGAGTCGACATGCGAGCCGCGCTGGAGCGGTGCGGTGCGGTCGAGCACATGGCGGGCGTATTCGATCACCCTGGCGCCGCGCACCGCGTTGTACCCGGAGCCCTTGTCGGCGCCGCCGGATTCGGGGATCACGTCGGTGCCGTAGAGCGCGTCGTACAGCGAGCCCCAGCGCGCATTGGCGGCGTTGAGCGCGTAACGCGCGTTCAGGATCGGCACCACGAGCTGCGGGCCGGCCTGCTTGGCGAGCTCGGCGTCGACGTTCTTCGTGGTGGCCCGGACTGTATCCGGTGCGGGCACCAGGTAACCGATCTTTTCAAGGAATCGGCGGTAGGCCGGCATGGCCCTGATCGGGCCGGGGTGGGCCCGGTGCCAGTGGTCGAGTTCGGTCTGCAGGCGCTCGCGCTCGGCCAGCAGCGCGATGTTCTTCGGCGCCAGTTCGGCCACGATCGCATCGAAGCCGGCCCAGAAGGCGTGTTTGTCCACTCCCGTGCCGGGCAGCACTTCGTCCTCGATGAATCGGTACAACTCGGTCGCCACCTGCAGGTGATGGATCGGGGTGCGTGCGCTCACTGTGCTCTCCTTGAGACAAAAAATCCGGGATCAGAAAAAGGCGCTGACGTCGCGCAGGCTGGTGCCGGTGCGCGTCGGTTGCGTGCCCAGCTCTTCGAACGGCAGCTGGTAGCGGTTGACCCACAGGGTCTGGTAGCCGTACCAGGTGGCGGCCAGTGCGTCCCAGGCGTTGCAGCTGACGAACGCCATCTGTCTGGCGCGCAGGCCGGTGGCCTGTTCCCCCAGTGCGTAAGCCTGCGGGGCGGTCTTGTATTTGCGGATCGGATCCACGCTGATCACGTGGTCGAGCAGCCCGTCGAGCCCGGCGGACTTGACGGCCAGGTTCAACATCGCCGGGTCGCCGTTGCTCAGGATGCCGGTCACGATGCCCATGGACCTGAGTTCGCGCAGCACCTCATGGTTCTCCGGGAACGCGCTCAGGCTGCGGTACTGGTTCATCAGGCGGTCGATCTTGGCCTGCACCTCGGTGGCGCCAGGTTCCGGCTCGGATGCCACCGGCCCCACCAGGCGCTTGATCGCGTAGACCAACGCCGCGCGTGTCAGTTGCCAGAATGGCTGGTAATGGGCACCGTCGTTGCAGGTGGTCACGAGCCGGGTGTATTCGATCTGTTTGTCGCGCCACAACACGCCGAGCGCCTGCCCCTGGCCCGGAAACAACTGCTCCGCCAGCAGGCTGACGCTGTAGACGTCGAACAAGGTGCCATAGGCGTCGAACAGTACGGCTTTGGGCTTTTCCATCCTTGGACTATATTTGATACCTACATGGCTATTGACATTGATGAAGTAGCTTTATCCATGACAAAAATGGCATGAATTCCGATCTGCGGCGGCTTCAGACAGCAGCCGCACAGCCGCTTGGTTCGGCCTGTGCGCGTCGACTGATGTTGGTTCGATGCGCCGTGCGGTGGTGCTCGGTACGCAGGCGTGCCACATGACCGCACCGACCGCGCGCTGCCGGCGCGGCCGGGCACCAAGGTCCGTGTATCCGCGCTTGTCCGGTGCGGCGGCGCCTGATCACGCGCAGGTCGGAACGCCGCGTTGGCGTTACTGCAAAATAGTCCACACTTCGCGTTGCGGGCAAAGGGCCACGTCAACCATGAATCGGTTACAAAGTGGTGGTTGCCATTTCCCGCATCGGAACCAAATGGAGTAACCGTTGCTGCCGCGGGCCCGGCCGTGGTCAGGCAGTGCCCGGACATCATGCCGCCGCACAGGGTGCACAAGCAACGAAGTTCGTCAGAGAGTAGCCAACCCGTCAATCGATGTCTGCCAGCCCATCCGGATCGCTCGATGCCGCAGCCCGCGCCCTGGTGCTGCGCCATGTCCAGACCTTGATCACCAAGACCCTGGCCTTTTTCGCCGAACGCCAGGACGACCATCTCAAGCGCCTGCGTTCCCACTTTTTCGAGCAGGTGGACGCCCGCCCCCACACCACCCAGGCCCAGAACCTTCGCACCGCGGGGGTCATGCTGGACAAGAACGCCGCGCAATTCAATCGCGCGTTCCAGGCCGCCTTGCGCGAATCGATCGAAGAACAGCTGGATTCGGTCGTGCCCGGTATCTTCGGCACGTCGCGCTCCGCTGAATCCAGCGGGCCGCGCAGCCTGGCATTGCTGGATGTGGACGAGATCGAGCGCCACCTGCTGGTGGACCGCGTCGCGCAGGCTTTCAACGCGCGCTACGAACCGAAACTCGTGCCATTGACGCAGTGTGTCGGTGTGTTGCTGCGCCAGGCGGACTTCTCGTTCTCGGACAACCCGTTTCGGCCGGCGGCCCTGATCCATGCCTTCTCCATCGCCTGGTACAACAGCGAGTTCGATCCGGCGGCGGCAGAGGACTTCGTCTCCGCGCTCGAACCCGGGTGCAGCATCGACTGGGCGCCGTTGTACGCCAGCCTGACCGAGACCCTGGTGCGTGCCGGGTTTTCCGCCCAACCGGTCCACCGCATCAAGCGCACCACGGGCGGCGACTCCACGTTGCCGCCGTCGCAGCACGGGCGCGAGACGGCCGGCGCGGCCAAGTCCAGCTTCGGCGGGCTCGATTCCGGCAGCCCGCGTTCGGGGTTTGCCGGCCCCGAGACCGAACCGGCACGCTCCAAGTGGACCGACCTGGCTCCGGCGGCCGGGCGCAGCATCGCGGCACACGCACGGCAGTTTTTGCAGAAACTCGGCTTTGGCCGCCCGGCGGATGGCTTGGGCGCGGGTGGGGGCGGCGGCGGGGACGGGCATGGCCCGATGGCGGACGGCGGCGCAGCTGCGGGCCCGCAAGTGCCGGCCGACCCCGCGTTCATGGGTTATCTGGGCGGCCTGCAGGCCGGGGCATTGGCGTCGCCGGCGCATCCCTGGGTGCCGGGGCAGGACCTGGGCGACCAGAACCTGTTGCGTGAATTGCGCGACCGCGACGAGGTCAAGGGCGCCCCGGAACTCGATCGCGGCACGGTTGACGCGCTGGTGGAGGTGTTCGACTTCGTGTTCGCCGACAAGGCGATACCGACGCAACTCAAGGTGGTGATCGGGCGGCTGCAGATCCCGGTGCTGCGCGCGGCGATGATCGACCGCGATTTCTTCCTCACGCCGGACCATCCGGCGCGCAAGCTGGTCGACGCGCTGGCCGCGGCATCGGTGGGCTGGATGCCCGAGAAGGGCGAAACCGACCCGCTGTATGTGCGTATCGAGACCACCGTCAAACGCGTTCTGACCGAGTTCGAGGATGACCTGGAACTGTTCGCCCACCTGCTGGCCGATTTCAACAGCTTTCTCCAGGACGCCGAGCGCAAAGTGCAGGTGCACATCGAGCCTGCGGCCAACGAGGAGCAGCAACGCGAGGCGCTGGAGCTTGCACTCGCGCATGTCGATGACGTCGTCTACCAATGCGTCGGCGCCCAGCCCGCCGGGGAGCCGTTGTTGCCGTTCCTGCTGCCGTTCCTGACCAGCCAGTGGCGCGAGGTGATGGCCCGTGCCTGGATGAACCAGGCGGTGGCGCCATCGGAGTGGGAAGATGCGGTGGGCACGATGGACCAGGTGATCTGGTCCACCCAGCCCAAGGGCAGCGGCGCCGAGCGTGCCCGGCTGGTGGCCGTCTTGCCCGATCTCGTGCGCAAGCTCAATGGCAGCCTGGACGCGATTGGTTGGTCGGGCGAGGAGCGCACTGGCTTCATGCGCAGCCTGATCGATACCCACATGAAGGCCATCCGCACGCCCAAGACCGGTCCGGCGCCGCTGGAATCCGGCCCGGGCGAAGTCGAGTCGCGCGCTGGCAGCGAGGCGATGAAAGCGCTGGAGCGCCGGCGTACCCGGCACGAGGCAGGTGAAGCCGACGAGTTCGATGCCATGGCCCAGGCCTTCACGCGCGCAATGTGGTTCGAATTCGCGGATGAGCAGGGTGTGCGCAGGCGTTACCGGCTGAGCTGGGTCAGTCCGCAACGGACCCGACTGCTGTTTACCAACCGCGATGGTTTCGATGCCTTTGTCCGCTCCGAAAAGGAAGTCGCCGGCCTGTTGCGCGAAGGCCGCCTGGTCGTGATCGACCAGGAACCAATCGTGACGCGCGCGATCGAGCAGATCATGGCGACCGCCGGGCAGGCGGAAATCGACATGGAACTGGTCTGACGGCGCGCGGAAAAATCCCGCCGCCGCCTGCAACGAGGCGGTGCGCCGCTGCAACTCCGCGCTCGGCGGCCCGGGCGGCTGTCCTGACCCGCCGCGGGGCGTCCGGCAACGTGGTGAGCGAAGACCTGGTCTTCATGTTCGAGGCCATGGGTGTTGGCACCGGCTTTGTGATCGCGGCACCGTCAGTTGCGGGTTGGCCGTGCGCCGATGGTTCGTCGGGTTGGTGTGGCGGCTGCGACGCGCTCTATTGTCCTTGTGGCCGTGTGGCTGTGTGGCCGTGTGGCCGTGGCCCTGCTGGTTGTCATTGCGGCGCGGATCGAGGGCGGGGCTGCAGCACCCGCCATCCATGGATCCCGGATCAAGTCCGGGATGACATCCGAGGGTCCGGGTCGACGGTTGTGGGGAGAGCGGGGTGACGGTTGTGGGGGCGGGTTGACGGTTGTGGGGACGGCACGGCACCAGCGCATCCGGTCCGACGGCTGACCTGGTCAGTCAAAGGTCAAGGGGCAAGGGGCAAGGGGCAAGGGGCAAGGGGCAAGGGGCAAGGGGCAAGGGGCAAGGGGCATCTCGACTGGTCCGCGCAGGCCGCAGCGGTGCGACCGTTCAATCGCAGTACGGCTGAATAAAATGCATTTCAGGTTGTTTTTTTGACTTTTTTGCACCTAATCTTGGTGCATGGACAAATTCAAGCAAATCGAATCATTTGTATCGGTGGCGGCCCGCGGCAGTCTGACCGCCGCTGCATTGGCCGAAGGCGTGGCGCCAGCCATCATGGGGCGCCGGCTCGATGCGCTGGAGGAGCGTCTCGGAGTCAAGTTGCTTGTGCGCACCACCAGACGCATCAGCCTGACCCACGAAGGCAGCGCGTTTCTGGAGGACTGCCAGCGCCTGTTGACCGATTTTGCCAACGCTGAAGCGAGCGTTTCCGCCGGGGGTGTGAAAGCCAGTGGCCACTTACGTATCACGGCGCCGGCCGGTTTCGGACGCCGGCACGTAGCGCCGCTGGTGCCGCGGTTCCGCGAACTGCACGGCGACGTGACAATCTCGCTCAATCTCAGCGACCGTGTGGTCGACATCGCCGGCGAGGCCTACGACTGCGCCGTGCGCGTGGGTGACATGGCCGACTCCTCGCTGGTGAGCCTGCGTCTGGCAGACAACCGGCGCCTGTGTGTGGCGACACCGAAATACCTGCAACAGCATGGCACGCCGCAGCACCCGACCGACCTGGCGCGTTTCGACTGCCTGGCCCTGTCGAGCGACGCGTCGCAGACCAGGGGCTGGGCGTTCAAGGTGCCAAAGGAGACGACCGGTGCGTCGGCGGGCGCCGCCGCAGCGGGCGACCATGAAGACCACGGGGTGATCCATCTCAAGCCGGTCGGGCCACTGGACTGTTCCGACGGGCAGGTGCTGCACGACTGGTGCCTGGCTGGCTACGGCATCGCCTGGCGCAGCAGCTGGGAGGTCGAAGCCGAAATCGCGTCGGGCCGGCTGGTGGTGGTGCTGGCGCAATTTGCCGCGCCCCCCAGCGGAATCTACGCCGTGTTTCCACAGCGCAAGCACCTGCCGTTGCGCGTGCGCCTGTGGATCGATTTCCTCAGGCACCACTACGGGCGCCCCGGATACTGGCAGGCCTGAGCGGCCCGCCGCCCGGTCAGCTTACTTCTTGAGGCACTCGCTCATGAATTTCTTGCGCTCGTCGCCCGTCTTGCCGGTGGCCTCGGCATTGCAGGCTTTCATCTTGCTTTGCTGCGGGCTTGCCTTCTTGGCGCTCAGGCAGGTTTTCATGAACGCCTTGCGCTCGTCGCCTTTCTTGTCCACCGCCTCCTTGTTGCACATGGCCATCTTGGTTTGTTGCGGCGTCTTGGCCTTGTCCTGGGCGTGCGCGGCACCGAACGAAAGTGCGAGGCCGATGGCGACCAGGCTGAGCAGTTTTTTCATGGTATTTCCTGAAATGAAGTTGGTTGGGAAGAACCCCGGGCGGGATTCGACCATACAACGCACGCCCCGGCAATACCGCTGACGACCGGCGCCTAAAATCAGGCCATGTTGATCGTAAAGAATGAGCTACTCGAGGCCCTGCGCACCATTGTGGACGGTTTGTCGGCGGGTTCGGGAGCAAGACTCCAGTTCGAGTCGCCCAAACTGGCGGCACACGGAGACCTCGCCACCACGGTGGCAATGCAGCTTGCCAAGGCGCTGAAAAGCAACCCGCGCCAGCTGGCCGAAACCATCCGCGCCGCGCTGCTGCGCACAGCCGCATTCAGCCAGTGGGTGGCTGGGGTCGACATCGCCGGCCCGGGATTCATCAATATCCAGCTCAGACCCGAAGCCAAACAGCAGGTCGTGCGCGAGGTCCTGTCGGGGCGCGGCGCCGGTGGCCACCCCCCCCCCCGCGGGCAGCGCAAGCTGGTCGAGTTCGTGTCCGCCAACCCGACCGGGCCGCTGCACGTCGGCCATGGGCGCCAGGCGGCGCTGGGCGACGCGATCTGCAACCTTTGCGCCACGCAGGGCTGGGACGTGTACCGCGAGTTCTATTACAACGATGCCGGTGTACAGATTGCGACGCTGGCCCAGAGCACGCAGTTGCGCGCGCGCGGCTTCAAGCCGGGCGACCCCGAATGGCCCGAAGCCGCGTACAACGGGGACTACATCGCCGATATCGCGGCCGACTTCCTGGCCGGCAAGACGGTGCATTCCGACGACCGGGAGTTCACCGGCAACGGCGATGTCGAGGACCTCGACGCGATCCGCCAATTTGCCGTTGCGTACCTGCGCCACGAGCAGGATCTGGACCTGCAGGCCTTTGCGGTGCACTTCGACAACTACTACCTGGAGTCCAGCCTGTACACCAGCGGCAAGGTCGACGCCACGGTCAAACGGCTGCAGGACGCCGGCAAGACCTTCGACAAGGACGGCGCCTTGTGGCTGTGCTCGACCGAATACGGCGACGACAAGGACCGCGTGATGCGCAAGGGCGACGGCAGCTACACCTACTTCGTGCCGGATGTGGCCTACCACATCACCAAGTGGGAACGCGGGTTCGTCAAGGTGGTCAACATCCAGGGCACCGACCACCACGGCACGATCGCGCGCGTACGCGCCGGGCTGCGGGCTGCCGACGTGGGAATTCCGCCCGGTTACCCCGAATATGTCCTGCATACCATGGTGCGTGTCATGCGTGGCGGCGTGGAGGTCAAGATCTCCAAGCGCTCCGGTTCCTACGTGACCTTGCGCGACCTGGTCGAATGGACCAGCAAGGACGCGGTGCGCTTTTTCCTGCTCAGCCGCAAGCCCGACACCGAGTATGTG
>JANMYG010000392.1:0-1818 GCA_031381865.1 Betaproteobacteria bacterium
ACCCGGCCAACCGGCATGACCGCAGGGCGACCTGGAGCGCGGAGCCGTCGACGGGGCCCGTTCCGAGCTTGGCATGTCCTGAGCCTGTCGAAGGGTCGTTGGGCGCTGAACAAGCGGGCCACGGCAGCGCGCCCGAAGGCCGCTGGCGCGTCTACGAGTATGCCGAGCTGATCGCCCGCGACAAGGCCAGCCTGGACATCTTCTGGCTCAAGGACGATGCGCTGGCCGACAGCGACAACCTGCCACCGCCCGATGTGATCGCCCAGGAGATCGTGGACGACCTCGAAGCGGCGCTGGAACAGTTCCGGCTGATCGCGGGCGATCTCGGCGCCGATGTGGCCGAGGCGCCCGGCGCCTGAGCGATTCAGCGGCCGCGCTCGCTGCGCAACACGTACAGGCCGGCACCCACGAGCAGCGCGATGCCGGCCCAGGCCAGCGTGTTGGGCACGTCGCCCCACACCACCCACCCCACCAGCAGCGCGAACAGCAGGCCGCTGTAACGGAACGGCGCGATCACGCTCATCTCGCCGGTGCGCATGCCGACGATCACCAGGTAGTAGGCGGCGCTCAGGAAGATGCTGGCGGCGGTCAGCAGTGCCAGTTGCCGTGGCGTCACCGGTTGCCAGCCCTGCATGGCCGTCAACAGGCCGGCCAGCACGGTGATGGTCACCGCCGTGGCGACCGTGATCAGCACCGAAGGCACCGAGTGGGGGATGGCCCGGGTGATCAGGTCGCGCGCGGTTTGCAGCACGGTGCCCAGCAGGCACAACAGCGCCCAGGCGTTGAATCCGGCTGCCACCGGCTGCACGATCAGCAACACACCCACGAACCCGCCGGCGATGGCCAGCCAGCGCGCGGCGCCCACACGCTCGCGCCAGGCCAGCACGGCGAACAGGGTGATAAACAACGGCGTGGCCATGCTGATGGCCGTCGCGTTGCCGATTGGCAGATGGAACAGCGAGGCCAGGTAGGCCAGGCTGGCCAGCGCATCGACAACCGAGCGCGCGAGTACCGGCCGGTGCAGCAGGTGGCGCAGGGCGCCCGGGTCGTGCCCGAACGCCGAGCGCAACAGGCCCAGCGCCTGCGCCACTGCCAGCAGCAGCACGGTGGCGAACAAACCGCGGATGAAGATCAGTTGCGCCGCCGGCAGTGACTCGCTGACGTATTTGACCAGCGCATCGTTGGCGATAAAGCTCGCCATGGCGAGCGACATTGCCACAATGCCGCGGCGGTTGGCGATGGATTGGGGCGTGGGCACTGGCGCCGATGTTAAGCGCGCCGGCCCCGGTGTCTTGCGTGCGACGGCCGCGCGCGCGGTTTGGCGCTAATCTCCTACATGTCTCTTATGCAAACTCCCACCCGATCCCTGAAGCTCGCCGGCGCTTCGAACTTTCGCGACCTCGGCGGTTACGCCGGGCATGGCGGGCGTACCGTGCGCTGGCGCAAGTTGTTTCGCTCCGACCACCTGGCCGGCCTCACGCGCGAAGACATGGCGGTTTTGTCGGGCCTGGGCCTTACCAGGGTGTGCGACTTTCGCGGTGCCGAAGAGCGCGCGCTGCAGGTGTGCGCGCTGCCCAATGTGGCGGTGCATTCGCTGGCGATCAATCCGACCGTCGTGCAGGGCATGAAGGACCTGATCGACGCCGGTTGCCGCATTACCGCACACGACACGGTGCGCCTGATGCAGGACACCTACCGCGCGTTCGTGCTCAACAATTCCGAACGTTTTGCCGAGTTGTTTGCCCACCTGCTGGAGAGCGACGCGCCATTGGTTTTTCACTGCACCGCGGGCAAGGACCGCACCGGTTTCGCGGCGGC
>JANMYG010000794.1:0-8147 GCA_031381865.1 Betaproteobacteria bacterium
TGTCGTTGCCCAGGCTGCCACTGATGGTGTCGGCCGCCAGTGTGCCGCGCAGGCTGTCTGCCAGATCGGTGCTCTGCAGTGTGCGCGCAGTGATCTCGGGCAGGCCCCACACCGTGCCGTTGGCAAACTCGATGCGCTGCAATCCGTTGTACTGATTGTTCGGGTCGTCGTAGTCGTAGGCACCGCGAATGGTGATCTTGTCGGTGGTGCCCGCGATGCTCAATTCAAGCGAGGCGTAGGCCGCATTGTTGGGGTCACCACGGCTGAAGTCGGCGTCATACACGCGCCTGGCAACGATCTGCGTCGGGTCGATGCCGGCCTTGAACCGCAGCACGTTGAGCTTGCCGGCTGTGAGGTCGGAGATATAACTAACCGTGTCCTGGCCGTCGCCCAGGCCGAACAGGTAGATGTTGTTGCCCGGGCCGCCGGCCAAAGCGTCGTTACCCGCGCCGCCGTCCAGGGTGTCGGTACCGTTACCACCGGTCAGGGTGTCGATGCCAGCGCCACCGCTCAGCAGGTCGTTGCCGTCATTGCCAAAAAGCGTGTCGTTTCCGTCGGCGCCATAAAGCGTGTCGTTGCCGGCGTCGCCCGTGAGCATGTCGTTGCCGGCATCGCCATTGAGCATGTCATCGCCGGCGCCACCGCCGAGGGTGTCGTTGCCCAGGCCGCCGCTGATGGCGTCGGCGCCAACCGTGCCGCGGATGTTGTCCGCCAAATCGGTGCTGAGCAATGTTCGCGCCGTGATCTCGGGCAGGCCCCACACCGTGCCGTTGGCAAACTCGATGCGCTGCAATCCGTTGTACTGGTTCGAAGGATCGTCGTAGTCGTAGGCACCACGAATGGTGATCTTGTCGGTGCTGCCCGCGATACTCAGCTCCAGGCTGGCATACAGGGCGTTGTTAGGGTCGGAGCGGCTGAAGTCGGCGTCGTACACGCGCCGGGCCACGATCTGTGTCGGGTCGATGCCGGCCTTGAAACGCAGCACGTTGAGTTTGCCCGCCGTAAGGTCGGATAGGTAGCTGACCGTGTCCTGGCCGTCACCCAACCCGAACAGATACATGTTGTTGCCAAGGCCGCCGGCCAGGGTGTCGTTGCCGGCACCACCGTACAGCGTGTCGTTGCCGTTGCCACCGCGCAGGGTGTCGGCTCCGGCACCGCCGTACAGGATGTCGTTGCCTTCTCCTGCCGTGAAGGTGTTGGCACTGCTGTCGCCCAGGTAGATGTCGTCGCGCAGCGTGCCGGCACCGGTGGCGGTAGCAAATACGTCCAGCGCGAGCAGTTCTGACCGCAGGGCCGCGCCGCTCGGCAACGCGTTGACCCATCCGGCCAACAATTGCAGACCGTCGAAACCTGTAGCCAGCAGTGTCGGGGCAGCATACCGGTTCAAATCGACCAGGTCCAGTATGGCGGCGCGCTCGTCCGCGGTCCTGCGCGTATCGAGCAGTGTCGACAAGGCCCCGGTGTTGAAACTCACGCCGTTGCCGTCTATGACCAGCTCGATGCTGTCCAGGTAGGGTTTGAGGCGCGTCTGCACCACCAGAGCCGCATACACCGACTCTCGCAATGACTCATAAGCCGCCAGCATGACGGGCACCTGGTTGGCAAACAGGCTGTAGGTCACCATGGGCAAGCCGTCGGTACCGGTGGTGGTGCTGGGCGCCTGCATGCCCGCATCCGTCAGGTTCATGCCGTTGAACACCTCCAGCACCGGGATGGCCATCTGCAGTTGGGCCGAGGTGGCCGGGTTGCCCCCCAGCACAAAGCGCCGGTGCGCGTCATCGACCGGCCCCATGGTTTGGGTCTGGTTGCTCTCCGCCCACAGCCGCAGCACGTCATCCAGCAGGGCCATCTGCGCGTCTTTGGTGCTGGCTTGTGCGAACTGCGCCACCTTGGCCGCCAGCGCATCGCCCTGCACCGTGCCCAAGCTCATGGCCTCCCTCAAGTCCCGCACCCAGCCACTGCCCTGCATCTCGGGCAGGTCCTGCGCCTGCGCTGTCAGGGTAATGCCGTCAGTGAACTCCCGGTAAAACGGGTTCACGCCCAGGAACAGGTTGGCTGCTGTAGTGTCGGTCGTGACGCTCACCGCTTCTGCCAGGGTCATCGTACCGTTGCTGCGGGTGACGGTAGCCGTGCCGCTGACGGTGTTGCCATTGCCCAGGTTCTGGGTGGTGGTGCTGGCGTTTAAGGAGATGCTGGCGATGTTCCTTTGTGCCAGGGTAAAGAGTTCTGTGTCTTGGCTGATGCCGTCCTGGTTGGTGTCTTGCCAGATTTGCACCTGGGTAAAGGCAGCATCTGCGGCGTTGAAGAGGTAGTCGTTGTTGGTGTCCAGTGTTTTGAGGGCGGCAAAGCCGGTGCTGGCGTAGACGGCGTCCAGGCCCGGTGTGCCGGAGAGTACGGTGTCCACGCCAAAGAGTTCGCGGCCACTGTCAATGGTTCCGTTGCCGTTGCGGTCCAGCACCAGCCAGCCGTCATCGCCCTGAACCCAGCCGGTGCCGGTCTTGATGCCGTCGGCGTTGTGGTCGAAGAGGATGGGGGTGGCTGTGATGCCGACGGTTTCTATGCCGTCGCCGTCCAGGTCAATAGCCAGGGGGTCGCGGGGAACGGGTGGGCGGGCGGCACTCGCAATGCGGTATTTGGTACCGACACCAGATTCAGAAATTCGCCGTTGGCCAGGTTTGCAGATCGGGTGCACGGTAACAAGACCGGTCCCATCAACAGAGATGCCAGCCACCCAATCCGTAAGGCGGGTCGCCTGCAATTCATCCCAAACTCGTTGAACCGCGTCTTTGTTCCACTGCGGCAACATCGCGCCTTCGTATTGCGCGGGGTTAAAGCCCGCTACATGCATGGCCTGCCACACGAAATCGACACAGCTATTTGACAGGCCGTTGTAGAACGTACTGAATCCGTAGGCGTTTGGATCTTCGCCAAAGCTTTTGAGGGCGTTGTACTCAGCTTGCGATATATCAAGAACACGTCTTTGAATGGGTTTAGTGGGGTCGGTGTTGAGATAGTTGGAGTTGTCGTCCTTATGCGGAATGCCAGGCCCAAATGCGGACCCCTCAATCACCGGAGCAAAGCCATAACTTAGCGGCGGGTTGCCGCTGCCATCGTCTAACGAATACCAAATGTGACCAGGGCTGGATCTGCCACCCCCTAGCAATGGGGTACCAATCGATGCCACGTATACGGTCAGTTTGAACATGAATGCGCTCCTGATTGCTATCGTTCAGTCGGAAATCGGACGGCCCTTGGGATCAGAGGCAACGTACAACGCTACGGTGGTGCCTTGAAGTTGAGGAACTTCTTTTAGGCTTTCAATCACTATGTGATAGGTACCTGGTCTCAACTTCACCTCTGTGAGAACGATATAGAAGTCCGTAGCGGAGGCCCCATTTTCTCGCTCCTCGAAGAAATCCCGCTCAAAGACACTCTCAAGCGTCGATGGATTTAGAGCATTGATTCGGAGGCGCACCGCAATGGGCACACCTGCCTGTATAAGCTTTCCAGTCATATCCTGAGCATGGTCGCCAGCGAGCTTTTTGACACGAGCCCGGTCCGTCGCGTCTCCTTCCTTGAAGCCCAACTTGAAACCGAACTGGAAGGAGTTGTAACCAACAACCCGCATATCCGTTTCGATCTTGAATCCCGCTTTCTGCGTATCAAACGGAAAGGACAACGGTGGCTCAGGTATCTGCGAGTTATTAGTGCATGCTGACAACGATGACAAAAGGAAAACAAATGAAAGGACAAGCCGCCTCGACCACTGATCAACACGGCCAAGCCTGCACGCAACCATCTTCACTTCTCCCCAACCTGTTTGACTTCCACCTTGCCATCACGAATCGCCTGGATCAGATCGCCAGCGGTGCCATCCGCAGGCTGGGCGCGCTGGTTGGCTGACAGCACCTCGATCGTCTTGGGTTTGTCGCCCAAAGTGAGGCAAACCATCCCGAGCGAATAGTGCGCCGGGGCTAGGCGAGCCAGTTCCACCAAGCCCTCCCGCGTTTCGTAAAAAGCGTCGGTGGCCAATAGGTCAAGCGCTTGTGCAAGGCTGAGGCTCATTGAATGCTCCTGGGAAAGTCAATGCGAAACGTTGCAAATGGGGAAACACTCAGATCGTTCAGTATGGTCTCCAGTTCTAGTGGAGGGGTCCCCGATGGGTCGGGGGCGAGTTGCAATCGTTTACGGCGATTCGCGAACATAGTGGATACATCTGCGATTGCATAGGCTTTCACGGCATCAAAGAGGGCTGCGCCAAAGGACGGTCTCTCTTGAGATGAAATTGGCTTACGATCTTCCGCTGAAACCCCCGCGATTTCCAAGCGGTACCCGGTATCCTGGTGGGTCTTGCCGTCCAACTCCACACGGAAGATACGCCCTTGCCATCAAAGCGCAAACCACGTCCAATGCGGCGGCTCCCGATCAGGCGAAATCCAGACAAGAAAGTCCCCGGTTTCCCGATTGACCGTCCAATGCTTGGCGTTCGGCTTCTTCCAGCCAATCATGATGTTGAGGGACTCCATTCGCTCGCGGTCGGCTGGTGTGATGGGTTCATAGGTGAAAGGCATGCTTTTGCTCATGGTTCGCTATGCAGCCACCGCCGCAACCCGTGCCATTGTCGATAGAAGACCCATCACCCATTCCTTTCCAAGTTCAAGTCGCGCGCCAAAGCGCCAGTCAACACCGTACCCCGATCACCGCTCCCGCAAGCTCTCCTGCCCCGCGCGCTGGATCAGGCTCAGCAGGTATTCGATCACGCGCCGCTGCCCGGTGCGGATCTCGGCCGTCACGTTCATGCCGGCCGACAGCCGGACCATCTTGCCGTCCACGTTGATATGGCTGGCGTTGAGCGTCAGCGTGGCCGGAAACACCGCGCCGCGTTTCTCGTCGTTGACGGCATCCGAAGTCACGCGCTGCACGGTCGCTGGCACGGTGCCGTAACGGGTGAAGGGGAAGGTCTCGAACTTGATCTCGGCATTCTGGCCGGCATCGACGAAGCCGATGTCCTTGTTGTCCATGGTCACCTCCGCGGTGACGCTGGCGCCATCGGGCACGATCACCATCAGCACCTGCGCTTCCGTGACCACACCGCCCACCGAATGCACCGCCAGCTGCTGCACCGTTCCCGTCACGGGCGCGGTCAGGGTGGTGAGCTTTTCGCGCTGGCTGGCTTTGGCCTTGTCCTGCGCGGCCAGCCGGGTCTTCAGTTCGCCCTGGGCCTGCCGTTCGGACAGGTTGCGCAGCACCTCGGCCACGTACGCGGCTTTGGCAGCCTCGCTTTCGCGCAATGCCGCCTGCGTCTCCACCAGCCGCGCGCGCTGCGTGGCGAGGTCGCGCTCGAGTTCCACGCGCTCACGGGTCTTGTCCTGCGTGGCGTGGCCCGAGACATAACCCTGCTCCACCAGTTGCTTGAAATCGGCCTCGCGGCCCTGCGCCAACGGAACCGTTTGCTCCAGTTTGCCGACAAGCTCGCGCGCCGTGCTGATCTCGGCCTGGCGACGAGTGATTTCGGACGAAAGTCTGGCCAGACGCGCCCGGATGTCACCGTGTTCGGCCGCCAGTTGCGCCTCGGCCGCAGCCACTTCCGCGGCGCTCCACTCAGGCGGCCAATTGGCCGACGACCTGGAGCCTTGGCGCGCGGCTGCAGAACGAGACAGCTGCGCCGTGCCCTGCCCGATATCCAGCATCCGGCCCAGCGCCCGGGCGCGCCAGGCTTCGGATTCGGCGCTCCGGCCCTGATCGTTCGCACTCATCCTGTCGGCCTGGGCGGCTGTCGGGTCGAGCTCCACCAGCGGTTGGCCGGCCTGCACATGGTCGCCGTCCTTGACCAGCACGGCCTTGACGACGCTGCGCTCCAGCGGCTGTATCTGCTTGGTGCGTTCACTCACCACGATCCGGCCCGGCGCCAGCGCGACGATGTCGACCCGGCCCAACACCGACCACACCACCGCGCCGGCAAACAAGGCCATGAGCACAAAGGCCAGGCGGCGCGGTGCGGGGTGCACCGGCGTGTCCTGCAGGCTCAGCGCGGCCGGCAGGAAAGCCACTTCGTCGGCCAGCCGCCGCGGGCCGGCAAGCTCCCGGCGCTGCGCCCACGCCGCGGCAAACACGCCCAGATAACGCGCCAGCAACCCGGCGCTCGCATGTGTGGCACGCGGCGTGTTCATGTTGCCACCCCGCACACCGGTGCATCGACCGGTTTCCCGCCATCCTGCAGCTTCCAGAGGTGTGCGTACAAGCCGCCCGGTTGCCGCAGCAGCGTCTCGTGCGGCCCCGACTCCACGATGCGCCCGCGGTCCATGACGATGATGCGGCTGCAGGAGCGCACCGAGCTCAGCCGGTGGGCAATGATGAATACGGTGCGGCCGCTGCAGATGTGCGCCATGTTGCGCTGGATGATCGCCTCGCTCTCGTAGTCCAGCGCGCTCGTGGCCTCGTCGAGTATCAATATGCGCGGATTGGTGAACAACGCGCGGGCGATGGCGATGCGCTGGCGCTGGCCGCCGCTCAGGCTGCTGCCCTGCTCGCCCACCACGGTGTCATAACCCTCGGGCAGTTCGCCGATGAAGTCGTGCGCCCCGGCAAGCTCGGCCACCCGGATCACGGCCTCGATCGGCGCCGCCGGGTCGCCGATGGCGATGTTCTCGCGCACGCTGCGGTTGAACAACAGGTTCTCCTGCAGCACCACGCCAACCTGCGTGCGCAGTTGCGCGGCGTCGATCAGGCTAATGTCGATGCCGTCCACCAGCAGCCGGCCACTTTGCGGCGTGTAGAGCCGCTGCACCACCTTGGTCAGGGTGCTCTTGCCCGAGCCCGAACGCCCGACGATGCCGATGACTTCGCCGGCGCGCACGTCCAGGCTGATGCCGTCGAGCACCGGCTGGCTGTCGGGCCGGTAGCGAAAGCTCAGCTGGTCGAGCGTGACGCGCCCGGCAACCTTGGGCAGCTGGACCCCACTGGCACCGGCCGCTTCGGTGTGGGTGTTCAGTATGTCGCCCAGTCGCGCCACCGATATGCCGGTTTGCTGGAAGTCGGTCCACAACTGCGCCATGCGCATGATGGGTTGGGCCACACGCTGGGCGAACATGTTGAAGGCGACGAACTGCCCCACCGTCAACAGGTTGTCCATCACCAGGTGCGCGCCGTACCACAAGGTGGCGGCACTCACCAGCTTGCCGATCAGGTTCACGCCTTCGTGCGCTGCCGTGGCGAGGTTCTGCGTCTTGAAACTGGCCGAGACGTAGGCCGCGAGCTGGGCGTCCCAACGCTTGCCGAAGGCGGGCTCCAGCGCGGCGGCCTTGACGGTTTGAATGCCGGTCACGGTTTCCACCAGCATCGCCTGGTTCTCGGCGCCGCGGGCGAACTTGAGGTCCAGCCGCTTCCTCAGGACCGGGACCACCGCCAGGCTCAGCCCGAAGTACAGCGGAAGGCTGGTCAGCACGATCAGGGTCAGCGGCACGCTGTAGAACAACATGACCGCCACAAAGAACACGGAAAACAGGACATCCAGCACCACCGTGAGGGCGCTGCCGGTGAGAAAGCTGCGGATGTTCTCCAACTCGCGCACACGCGCCACCGAGTCCCCCACGCGGCGCGCCTGGAAGTAGGCCAGCGGCAACCGCACCAGGTGGCGGAACAGCCGCGCACCGAGCTCCACGTCGATCCGGCTCGTGGTGTGGCTGAGCACATAGGAGCGCAGGGTCGTGAGCACGCTTTCGAACACCACCACCACCACCAGGCCGGTCACCAGCACGTCCAGCGTCGTGAGACCTCGGTGCACCAGCACCTTGTCCATCACCACCTGGAAGAACAAGGGGCTGACCATGCCGAACAGCTGCAGCATGAACGAGATCAGCAGCACCTCGCCGAACAGGCGGCGGTATTTCACCAGCGCGGGAACGAACCAGGAGAAGTCGAACCGGGCCAACCCACCGCTCTGGCTGGCACGGCTGGTGACCAGGATCAGCTCACCCGTCCACTCGGCGGCGAACACGTCGATGGGCTCGATCGTCGGGCCGATCCGGGCGCCGGCCGCGGCCTGCGCGTCCCTGGGGGCGCCGGCAGGCGCTTGCCGGCTCGTCGCGGCGTCGGGCTGCGAGAGCAGAACCCGCTTCCCGTCGCACTGGGCAAGCACTGCCAGGCGC
>JANMYG010000798.1:0-7631 GCA_031381865.1 Betaproteobacteria bacterium
AGCATGAGAATCGATCACCTGATCAACGGCAAGCCGGTGGCCGGCAGCAGTTATTTCGAGAGCGTCAATCCGGCCACGCAGCAGGTGTTGGCGCAGGTCGCCGCCGGTGGCGAGGCCGAGGTCGACGCCGCCGTCGCCGCCGCGAAGGCCGCCTTTCCGGCCTGGGCCGCCACGCCGGCACCACAACGCGCGCGGCTGATGCGCCGGCTCGGGGAGCTGATCACGGCCCACGTGCCGGAGCTCTCCGAGCTCGAGACCAACGACTGCGGCCAGGTGATCGCGCAGACACACCGGCAACTGGTGCCGCGCGCGGCCGACAACTTGAGTTATTTCGCCGAAATGTGCACGCGTGTCGACGGCCACACCTACCCGACCGACACCCACCTGAACTACACGTTGTTCCACCCGGTGGGCGTGTGTGCGCTGATCTCGCCGTGGAACGTGCCGTTCATGACCGCCACCTGGAAGGTCGCGCCGTGCCTGGCCTTCGGCAACACGGCGGTGCTCAAGATGAGTGAGTTGTCGCCGCTGAGCGCGGCGCGGCTGGGCGAACTGGCGCTGGAGGCCGGTTTGCCGGCGGGCGTGCTGAACCTCGTGCACGGCACCGGCCGCGACGCCGGCGAGCCCTTGTGCCGCCACCCCGACGTGCGTGTCATCTCGTTCACCGGCTCCACCGCCACCGGCAACCGCATCGTGCAGTCGGCCGGGCTCAAGAAGTTCAGCATGGAGCTCGGTGGCAAGTCGCCGTTCGTCATCTTCGACGACGCCGACCTGGAACGCGCGCTCGATGCCGCGCTGTTCATGATCTTCAGCAACAACGGCGAACGCTGCACCGCGGGCTCGCGCATCCTGGTGCAGCAATCGGTCTACGCCGACTTCGCGCAGAAGTTCGCCGATCGCGCCCGGCGCATCCAGGTCGGCGACCCGCTGGACGAGGCGACCATCGTCGGGCCGATGGTCAGCGCGGCCCATCTGGCCAAGGTGCGCAGCTACATCGCGCTCGGAGCGCAGGAGGGCGCGACGCTGTTGTGCGGCGGCCTCGACACACCCGCCGTGCCGCAGCGCGTGTTGCGCGGCAACTACGTGGCGCCGACCGTGTTCGCCGACGTCGACAACCGCATGCGCATCGCGCAGGAGGAGATCTTCGGCCCGGTGGCGTGCCTGATCGCGTTCAGCGACGAGGCCGATGCGGTGGCCAAGGCCAACGACACGCGTTACGGCCTGTCGAGTTACGTCTGGACCGAGAACCTGGCGCGCGCCCACCGCATGGCCGCCGCAGTCGAGGCCGGCATGTGTTTTGTCAACAGCCAGAACGTACGCGACCTGCGCCAGCCCTTCGGCGGCACCAAGGCCAGCGGCACCGGGCGCGAGGGCGGCAGCTGGAGTTACGAGGTCTTCTGCGAGCCCAAGAACGTGTGTGTCTCCCTGGGTAATCACCACATCCCGCACTGGGGAGCGGCATGATGCGGTTGCTGGTCCGGGGCCTGTCGACCCATGCCAGACCCCCGGCCGGCCACGCGCGTGGCGGGCTGCGATACGAGGAATCACACCATGGGTAAGCTGGCTTTGGCCGCCAAGATCACGCATGTCCCTTCGATGTACCTCAGCGAACTCGACGGGCCGCACAAGGGCACACGCCAGGCCGCCATAGACGGCCACGTCGAGATTGGCCGGCGCTGCCGGCAGCTCGGCGTGGACACGATCGTGGTGTTCGACACCCACTGGCTGGTCAACGCGGGTTACCACATCAACTGCGCGCCGCATTTCAAGGGCGTCTACACCTCCAACGAGTTGCCGCACTTCATCAGCAACATGCCTTACGAATACGATGGCAACCCCGCGCTGGGACAGCTGCTGGCGGCCAGCTGCAACGCGGCAGGAATCGAGACGCTGGCCCACCACGCCACGTCACTGGCGCCCGAGTACGGCACCCTGGTGCCGATGCGCTACATGAACGCCGACCGGCACTTCAAGGTGATCTCGGTGTCGGCGTTGTGCAGCGTGCACTACCTGGCCGACAGCGCGCGCCTGGGCTGGGCCATGCGCCAGGCGGTGGAGCAACACTACGACGGCACCGCGGCCTTCTTCGCCAGCGGCTCCTTGTCGCACCGCTTCGCCCAGAACGGACTGGCCCCCGCCTATGCGAACAAGATGTGGAGCCCGTTCCTGGAGCAACTCGACCACCATGTCGTCGGCATGTGGGAGCGCGGCGACTGGAAGACCTTCACGGCCATGTTGCCCGAATACGCCGCCAAGGGCCACGGTGAAGGTTTCATGCACGACACCGCCATGCTGCTGGGCGCCCTGGGATGGAACCATTACCGGGCGCCGGCCGAAGTCGTCACGCCGTTCTTCCCGAGTTCGGGCACCGGGCAGATCAACGCCGTATTCCCGGTGACGCCGATGCCCGCCGACCTGGCCGGCGTCGGCGGGTCCGCGGCGGCGCAAAATGCCAGCCGACTCTGAAAGTCCCTTGTGCCACACCTCGTCATCCTCTACACACCCAACCTCGAGGCCGAGACCGACATGACGGTGTTGTGCCGCAGCCTCGCCGACGCGATGCTGCTGGTGCACGACGACGCCGGCAAACAGGTCTTCCCGACCGGCGGCACGCGCGTACTGGCCTACCCGGCGGCGCATTACGCGGTCGCCGACGGGCAGGCCGACTATGCCTTCGTCTACCTGAACCTGCGCATGGGCCAGGGCCGCAACGACGCCACGCGCCGGCGCGCCGGCGACGCGCTGCTGATGGTCACCAAGGCCCACTTCCAGCCGGTGTTCAAGCAGCGCCATATCGGCATCACGCTGCAGATCGACGAAGGGCACGAGGTGTTCGACGCCAAGCACAGCAACCTGCACCCGTTGTTCCAGAGCGGCGGCGCCTGAGAAGCACGACCGATGTTCACCGAAGCCTTGATCACCCAGCTCGCGGCCGAACTCCAGCAGGCCGAGTTGTCGCGCGTGCAGGTCGAACATTTCTCCAGGCGTTTTCCCGGCATGACGGTCGACGACGGCTACCAGGTGGCGCGGGCCTGGGTGCAGCTGAAGCTGGCGGCCGGCCGCACCGCACGTGGTCACAAGATCGGCCTGACCTCGCGCGCCATGCAGCAGGCCAGCCAGATCACCGAGCCCGACTACGGCACCCTGCTCGACGACATGTTCATCGCCGAGGGAAGCGCGATCCCGGCGGCCCGCTTCATCGCGCCGCGCGTGGAGGTCGAACTCGCGTTCGTGCTGGGCCGGCGCCTGCAGGGCCCCGGCGTCACTATCTTCGACGTGCTCGGCGCGACCGACTACGTGGTGCCGGCGATCGAGATCATCGACGCGCGCATCGAGCAGTTCGACCGCCATACCAGGGCCATGCGCAAGGTGTTCGACACCATCGCCGACAACGCGGCCAATGCCGGCATCATCACTGGCGGGCGGCCGGTCAAACCGGATGCCGTCGACCTGCGCTGGGTCAGCGCGCTGCTGTACAAGAACGGCGTGATCGAGGAGTCCGGCGTCGCGGCGGCGGTGCTCAACCACCCCGCCACCGGCGTGGCCTGGCTGGCCAACAAGCTGGCGCCCTGGGGCGAGTTCCTGGAGCAGGGAGAAATCGTGCTGGGCGGCTCGTTCACGCGTCCTGTCAACGCCGTGGCCGGCGATACTTTCCATGCCGACTACGGGCCGCTGGGCTCGATCGCCTTTCGCTTCACCTGAAACCGGGCCGTGGCGCGGCGCAGCGGCAGCAGCGTCTACCCGGCCTTCCCGACCAGAAAGACAAGCATGCAGACACCCGTCAACACCTTCAAGCAGGCGCTCGGCAACCGGCAGGCCCAGATCGGCCTGTGGGTCAGCATGGCCAACCCCTACAGCACCGAGATCTGCGCCGGCGCCGGATTCGACTGGCTGCTGATCGACGGCGAACATGCGCCCAACGACCTGCGCAGCATCCTCGCGCAATTGCAGACCATCGCCGCTTATCCCAGCCAGCCGGTATGCCGCCTGCCGGTGGGTGACACCGCACTGGTCAAGCAGTACCTCGACCTCGGTGTGCAGACCCTGCTGGTGCCGATGGTCGATACGCCCGAACAGGCGCGCGCGCTGGTGCAGGCCGGCCGTTACCCGCCCGACGGCATGCGCGGCATGGCCGGCGCGCGCGCATCGCGCTGGGGGCGCTACCCCAACTACGCGCTGGAGGCCAATGCGCAGGTCTGCCTGCTGGTGCAGGCCGAGACCCGGCTGGCGTTGTCCAACCTGGACGCCATCGTGGCCACCGAGGGTGTCGACGGCGTTTTCATCGGGCCGTCCGACCTGTCGGCCTCGATGGGTCATGTAGGCAACGCGGGGCACCCGGAGGTGCAGTCCGCCATCGCCGACGCCATAACCCGCATCACGCGCGCCGGCAAGGCCGCCGGCATCCTGAGCGCCGACACGGCGCTGGCCAAGCACTACCTCGCGCTGGGCGCCACTTTCGTGGCCGTCGGCCTGGACACCCAGCTGCTGATCCGCGGCATGGCGTCGCTGCTGGGCCAGTTCAGGCCGGGCGCCGCGCCGGCAAGCCCGGTGGCGCCGTCCGACAAGACCTACGGATGAGGAGCGCAGCGTGAACGACGCCATGCACCCCGACGAGCGCCGCGCGCGGGTCGAGCTCGCGGCCTGTTACCGCGTATTCGCGCTGCTCGGCTGGACCGAGATGATCTACAACCACATCACGGTGCGCCTGCCGGCCAGCGTGAGCGGCGACGCCAGGCAGTTCCTGATCAACCCGTTCGGCCTGCACTACAGCGAGGTCACGGCCAGCAACCTGGTGCGCATCGACGTGCACGGCAAGGTGCTGGACGGCTCGACCTACCCGGTCAACCCGGCCGGCTTCACGGTCCATGCGGCCATCCACGACGCGCTGGCGGACGCGCATTGCGTGATGCACACCCACACCACTGCCGGCATGGCGGTCGCCTGCCTGCAGGGGGGCCTGCGCCAGACCAACTTCTACAGCGCGCAACTGCATGGCATGCTGGCCTACCATGATTTCGAAGGCATCACGATCCACGCCGACGAGGCGCCGCGCCTGCTGGTCAGCATCGGCGACAAGCCGGCCGTGATCCTGCGCAACCACGGGCTGCTGGCGTGGAGCCGGACGCTGCCGCGGGCCCTTGCCGTGTTGTGGACGCTGCAGCGGGCCTGCGAAGTCCAGCTGGCCACGTTCAGCATGGGGCCGGCGATCGTGTTGTCCGAGGCGGTGGCGCGCAAAT
The DNA here is from genome assembly GCA_031381865.1 of Betaproteobacteria bacterium. Lineage (GTDB taxonomy): Bacteria > Pseudomonadota > Gammaproteobacteria > Burkholderiales > Burkholderiaceae_C > CAISIP01. The sequence goes on from JANMYG010000798.1 coordinate 5,238, forward strand.
GCACCGGCGATTCGCTGCAGTTCAACGACGATCATGGCGCCGGCCAGGACCTGTTCGATGCACTGGTGCGCCAGGTCGACCGGATCGACACCGGTTACCAGCAGTGATGGACCAGCCGGAGCCTGGCATGGACGACCGCTTCACGAAGGTCTGCGTCGTCGGCGCCGGCGCCATCGGCGGCTGGCTCGGCGCCGGCCTGGCGCGTGCCGGCTGCGAGGTGTCGATGCTCGCGCGTGGCCAGACGCTGGCGGCGCTGCAGCGCGACGGCCTGCGCCTGCTCACGGGCGCGAACGAGGCGCAACAGACCCAGACCCACCGCGTGCGCGCCAGCGCCAGCGCCGCCGAGCTGGGGCCGCAGGACCTGGTCGTGGTGGCGGTAAAAGCGCCGGCCATGCGCGACGTGGCGCTGCAGCTCGCTCCGCTGCTGGCGGCGCACACGGTGGTGGTGACGGCCATGAACGGCGTGCCCTGGTGGTTCCTGCAGGGCTTCGGCGGCCGGTTGCAGGGGCGCCAGCTGCACGCCGTGGACCCGGGCGGCGACATCGCGGCGGCGGTCGCGGCGCGACACATCGTGGGCGGCGTCGTGCACGCGAGTTGCTCGGTGGCCGCGCCGGGCGTGGTGCGCCACGGCTTCGGCAACAAGATCATCATCGGCGAGCCTTCTGGCGAATCCACGGCGCGCACCACCGCCCTGGCGCGGCTGCTGGAGCATGCCGGTTTCGAGACGCCAGTGTCGGACCAGATCCAGCGCGACATCTGGTTCAAGTTGTGGGGCAACATGACCATGAACCCGGTCAGCGCCATCACCGGCGCCACCACCCACCAGGTGCTCGACGACGAACTGGTGCGCGGCTTCTGTTCACACGTCATGGGCGAGGCCAAGCAGATCGGCGCGCATCTGGGGCTGGTGATCGACCAGTTGCCCGAAGACCGCCATGCCGTCACGCGCAAGCTGGGCGCCTTCAAGACCTCGATGCTGCAGGACGTGGAGGCGGGACGGGCGGTGGAACTCGATGCACTCGTGGGCGCCGTGCGCGAGCTCGGCCAGCTGGCCGGTGTGCCGACGCCCTGGACCGACGCGCTGCTGGGGCTGGCGCGGCTGCACGCACGCGTGCGCGGCCTGTACTGAGGGCCAGACCATGGCCGCACCCGACCTGCAACCGGGCTTGAGCAGCGCGCAGGCGGCGCTCAATCTGGGCCGCTACGGCCCCAACCGGCTGCAGCCAGCCAGGCAAAGGGCGGTGCTGCTGCAGTTCCTGGCCCATTTGCGCAACCCGCTGGTGCTGGTGCTGCTGGCCGCCAGCGCCCTGTCGGCATTGACCGGGGACACCACCGGCGCCGTCATCATCGCGCTGATCGTGCTCATGAGCGTGACGCTCGATTTCGTGCAGGAGTACCGCGCCGGGCAGAGCGCCGAGCGGCTGGCGCTGAAAGTGGCGCTGACCGCGACCGTGTTGCGCGACGGGGCGCCGCGCGAGCTCGCCGTGACCGAGCTGGTGCCGGGCGACGTGGTGCTGCTGAGCGCCGGCAACCTGGTGCCGGCCGATGCCCGGGTGCTGCAGGCCGACGACTTCTTCGTCAACCAGGCACAGCTGACGGGCGAGCCCTACCCGGTCGAGAAACACGCCACCAGGGTGACGCCCGAAGCCGCGCCGCCACCGGGCGCGCCGGGCTGGGAACTGGATGCCGAGGATGCGGTCTTCATGGGCAGCTCGGTGGTCAGTGGTTCGGCCCGGGTGCTGGTCGGGCGCAGCGGCGGCGCGACCGCACTGGGCCAGGTTGCCGCCAGCCTGGCGCTGCAGGCGCCGCCGACGGCGTTCGAGACCGGCACGCGCCACTTCGGCATGCTGATCATGCGGTTGACCCTGTTGCTGGTGTTGTTCACGCTGCTGGTCAACGTCGCATTCCACCGCCCGCTGCTGGAGTCGTTCCTGTTCGCGGTCGCGTTGGCCGTGGGGCTCACACCCGAGCTGCTGCCGATGGTGGTGTCGGTCACCCTGACGCACGGCGCGCTGCGCATGGCGGCCCTGCAGGTGATCGTCAAGCGTCCGTCGGCGATCCAGGACATGGGTGCGATGGACGTGTTGTGCACCGACAAGACCGGCACCCTGACCGAGGCCCGCATCCGGCTCGAGCGCCATGTCGACGCGCTGGCGCGCGACAGCGCGCACGTGCTGGAGCTGGCCTACCTCAACAGCAGCATGGAAAGCGGTCTCAAGAGCCCGCTCGACGACGCCATCCTCGCGCACACCACCATCGACGTCTCGGCCTGGAAGAAGATCGACGAGGTGCCGTTCGACTTCGAGCGCCGCCGGGTGTCGGTGCTGGCCGAGCGCGACGGCGCGCGCCGGCTGGTCGTGAAGGGCGCGCCGGAGGACATCCTGCGCCTGTGCA
>JANMYG010000802.1:0-3757 GCA_031381865.1 Betaproteobacteria bacterium
CCTTCGACATCCTGTTCAACGAAGGCCAGCGTCGTTACCTGGAGTCGCTCAACGCCTACGCGCGCAGCATCGTGCAGCCGGCCGGCCGGCCCGAGGTGGACGCGGTCTACGGCATTCCGCCCACGGTGGCGATAGAGCAGCGCCTGTCGCGCGGCGGCCGGAAGTCCACCGTCGGAACCGCCACCGAGGTCTGGCATTTCCTGCGCCTGCTGTACGTCAAGCTCGGCGTGCAGCACTGCACCCGCGACGGCGCGGCGGTGGCGCCGCAAACACCGGACAGCATTGCCGCGCAGCTGCTGCGCCACTTTCGCGGCCAGCATATAGGCCTGCTCGCGCCGCTGGTGATCAACCGCAAGGGCGTCTACACCGAACTGGCCGACTGGGCGCGGCCGCGCGGCTTCACGCACCTGCGGGTGGACGGCAACTTCCTTCCGACCACCGCGTTCCCGCGCATCGACCGCTTCAAGGAGCACACCATCGAACTGCCGGTGCAAAGCCTGGACGTGACGCCGGCCAACGAAGCCCAGCTGCGCGAGGCCTTGTCCAGCGCGTTGGTGCATGGCAAGGGGGTGGTGCATGTGCTGAGCGGCCTGACCGGGCTGCGCGCGGCGATGCTGGCCGGCACGCCCACGGCCGGCATCGGCACCTTGCAGGTGTTTTCGACCAAACGCGCCTGCCCGGTGTGCAGCACCAGTTACCCTGAACTCGACCCGCGCCTTTTTTCCTACAACAGCAAACACGGCTGGTGTCCGGAATGTGTGGGCACAGGTGTGCGGCTGACCCGGGAGCAACGCAAGGCGCTCGACGATTCGGTGCGCGACGACGACCACCATGGGCGCGAGCAGTCGTTCGCCGAGGTCGAGGTGGAAGACCTGGCGCTCGACGCTTGCCCTGCCTGTGCCGGCACGCGGCTCAATGCGACCGCGCGCGCGGTGCGCTTCGGGGCGCAGTCGCCCGTCACCGCCGGGCTGGTCGAAGTGCCGGCCACGCCTGGCCGGAACCACAGCCGATCCGCAACGGACGCAGCGCTCGCGAGCCAGGATGGCGCCGACGCAGCGCTGCGCCCGGTGGCAAGCCTGCAGGGCATCGCCATCACCGAGCTCGCGCGTCTGGGCGTGACCGATATCCGCCAGTGGGTCGAAGGGCTGCAGGTGAGCGGGAGTCTGAGCCAGCGCGAGACCGACATCGCGCGCGACCTGGTGCCCGAGATCCGCAGCCGGCTGCTGTTCCTGGAGGAGGTCGGCCTGGGTTACCTGACGCTCGACCGCGGGGCGCCGACGCTCAGCGGCGGCGAGGCCCAGCGCATCCGCCTGGCGGCGCAGCTGGGCAGCAACCTGCAGGGCGTGTGTTACGTGCTCGACGAGCCGACCATCGGCCTGCACGCGCGCGACAACCGGATCCTGCTCGCGGCCCTGAAGAACCTCAGCGACAAGGGCAACACGCTGGTGGTGGTGGAACACGACGAGGACACCATTCGCCACGCCGACCACATCATCGACATCGGCCCCGGGGCCGGCAAACGCGGCGGCACGCTGGTGGCGCAGGGCAGCGTGGCCGGCATCATGCGCGCCGCCGACTCGCAGACCGGCCGCTACCTGCTGCACGCGATGCGCCATCCGGCGCAGCCGCGGCGCGACGTGGCCGGCGCCGGCCAGGCCGGGTCGGCGCAGGCGTGGCTAACGGTCGTCGACGCGACCCTGCACAACCTGCACCGTGTCACGGTGGCGCTGCCGCTGTCGCGCCTGGTGGCGGTGACCGGCGTCAGCGGTTCGGGCAAATCGACGCTGGCGCGCGACGTGTTGCTGGCCAACGTGTTGGCCGGCGTCTCCCGGCGCAGCACCCGGGCCGGGCGCGAGGCGCTGGCAGGCGGCGAGCAGATCGCCTGGGTCGGCTGCGCTGCGGTCACCGGTTTCGAGCCCATCGACCGCGTGCTCGAGGTCGACCAGACGCCGATCGGCAAGACACCGCGCAGCTGCCCGGCGACCTACATCGGTTTCTGGGACACCATCCGCAAGTTGTTCGCCGACACGCTGGAGGCGCGCGCGCGCGGTTATGCGCCCAACCGCTTCAGCTTCAACACCGGCGAGGGCCGCTGCCCGGGCTGCGAGGGCCAGGGCATCCGCACCGTGGCGATGAGTTTCCTGCCCGACGTGAAGGTGTTGTGCGAAACCTGCCGCGGCACGCGCTTCAACCCCGAGACACTGGCTGTCAGCTGGCGCGGCAAGAACATCGGCGAGATCCTGCAGATGGAAGTGGACGAGGCGGTCGACTTCTTCGCCGCCATGCCCAACATCAGCCACCCGCTGCAACTGCTCAAGGACGTGGGGCTGGGTTACCTGACGCTCGGCCAGCCCTCGCCCACGCTCAGCGGCGGCGAGGCGCAACGCATCAAGCTCGTGACCGAGCTCAGCAAGGTGCGCGACGACATCACGCGGCGCGGCCAAAAGCCGCCGCATACGCTGTACGTGCTGGACGAACCGACGGTCGGGCTGCACATGGCCGATGTGGAGAAACTGGTGCGCGTGTTGCACCGCCTCGTCGATGGCGGCCACAGCGTGGTGGTGATCGAGCACGACCTGGACGTGATTGCCGAGGCTGACTGGGTGATCGACCTCGGGCCCGAAGGCGGAGACGCCGGCGGGCGCGTGGTGGCGGCGACAACACCGGAGGGTGTGGTCGATCTGGCCACACACACCGGGGTGGCGCTGAAGGCGGTGCTGGCGCGCTGACTGCGCGCCGGGTCGGCACGACTTCCGCGTTCAGCGCCACCTTCGGGAAGTCGATGTCGATTCGCCCGGCCTTGCCGATGATGCTGGCCAGAACGTTCATGCCCACATAGGTGGTGATCTCCACGATGTAGTCATGGGCATAACCGGCCTCACGCGCCTGCACCGGGTCGGGCGGTGGTGATGGCACCCCGATGCCCGGGCAGGCGGCGCACCAGGTTGACGGTGACAGCGGTACCTGCGACCGGCATTTTGAATAACTCAATGGATTGAGTAAAATTGCTCCACGCATTGAGTAATTTATGTCACTTGAAATTCGACGCGATTCCCTGGCCAGTTTCACCTCCCGCCTGCAAGAACCGCGGCGCTTTCTGCAAGTGGTGGCCGGTCCGCGTCAGGTGGGCAAGACCACGCTGGTTCGTCAGGCGCTGTCCGCGCTGGCGCAGCGCCCGGGCAAAGCCATTGCCCAGCACAACGTGAGCGCCGACAACCCGGGGTTGGTGGGTGCCAGCTGGCTGGGCGCGCAATGGGAAACCGCTCGAGCGCTGGCCGGCCAGGCCGGTGCCTGTGTGCTGGTGCTCGACGAAGTCCAAAAACTGCCGTCCTGGACTGAAGAGGTCAAACGCCTTTGGGACGAGGACACCCGCGCCGGCCGCGACGTGCGGGCCGTGGTACTGGGCTCTGCACCGCTGCTCATTTCCCGCGGCCTGACGGAAAGCATGGCCGGGCGTTTCGAAATGACGCGCCTGGGCCATTGGCGTTTCAATGAAATGCGCGAGGCGTTTGGCTTCACGCTCGACCAGTTCATCTACTACGGCGGTTACCCCGGCGCCGCAACGCTGGTGGGCGAGCCGCAGCGCTGGGCGGCCTATGTGCGCGATGCCCTGATTGAAACCACCATCAGCAAGGATGTCTTGTTGATGAGCCCGGTTCAGAAGCCGGCGTTGTTGCGCCGCGTATTCGACCTTGCCTGCCGCTACAGCGGGCAAGAGCTGAGTTATCAAAAAATGCTGGGGCAACTGAGTGACGCC
>JANMYG010000804.1:0-3613 GCA_031381865.1 Betaproteobacteria bacterium
CAAGACCGGCAAGCTCAAGGCGCTGGGAGTGTCCACGCTCAAACGCAGCGCCGCGTTCCCGGACGTACCCACGCTTCAGGAGGCCGGTGTGGCCGATTTCGAGGTCGACTCCTGGTATGCGATGTTCGTGCCAGCGAAGACACCCCGCGCCGTGGTCGACCGGATGAACAAGGCGCTCAACACCGTCGTGGCCGAGCCCGCCATCCGCGAAAAACTGCTGGCCCAGGGCGCGGAGGGCGTCGGTGGCACCCCCGAGGCGCTGGGTGCCACGGTCGCGGCCGAGTTGCCCAAATGGGCCAAACTCGCGCGCGACGCGAACATCAAGGCAGATTGAAATGCCCGCGACCACAACCGAAGTCGAAACGCTGGTGGCCGGCCTGGTGGCGCGCGCGCGCGCTGCGCAACGTGTGGCCGAGGCCTACGACCAGGCCCGCGTGGACGAACTGGTGGCCGCGGCGGGCTGGGCCATCATCGAGCCGGGTCGCAACCGCGAACTGGCCGAACTGGCGGTGGCCGACACCGGCATCGGCAACGTCCTGGACAAGCTGCGCAAGAACCACCGCAAGACCCTTGGCCTGTTGCGCGACCTGCAGGGCGCGAAGTCGGTCGGCGTGATTTCCGAGGATGTCGCCAGGGGCCTGACCGAGATCGCGCGCCCGGTGGGTGTGGTGTGCGCGATCACGCCGTCCACCAACCCGGGCGCGACGCCGGCCAACAAGATTATCAACGCGCTCAAGGGCCGCAACGCCGTGATCGTGGCGCCGTCCCCCAAGGGCTGGGGCACCTGCCAGCAGCTGGTCTCGTTCGTCCACGCGCAGTTCGACCGCATCGGGGCTCCGCGCGATCTGGTGCAGCTGTTGCCCGCGCCGGTCGACAAGGCCTCGACGCTGGAGCTGATGCGCCAGTGCGATCTGGTGGTGGCCACCGGCTCGCAGGCCAGCGTGCGCGCCGCGTACGCCAGCGGCACGCCGGCCTTCGGTGTCGGCGCCGGCAACGTGGCCGGCATCGTGGACGAGAGCGCCGACATCGAACGCGCGGCCGAGCGCATCCTGCTCTCCAAGACCTTCGACAACGCGACCAGCTGTTCGTCCGAGAACAGCCTGGTGGTCGTCGCCAGCGCGTGGGGGCCACTGCTCGCGGCGCTGGCCGCGCGCGGCGCGGTGTTGCTGGACGCCGCCCAGAAACACACGCTGCGCGCGCTGATGTGGCCCGAAGGCAAGTTGTCGGGCGCAGTGATCGGGCAGTCGGCGGCGGCGATCGTCGCGCGTGTCGCGGCGCTCGACCAGGCGCCGGGCCCGGCGGCGCTCTGGGCCGACATCGCGCGGCGCGACCCGCGCATCCTGATGGTCGAGGAAGACGGTGTCGGCCACGAGCACCCGTTCTCGGGCGAGAAACTCAGCCCGGTGCTGGCCTTGTACCGCGTGGCCGACTTCGCGCAGGCCTGCGACACCGTGCGGCGCATCTACGCCTTCGAAGGCGCCGGGCATTCGGTCGGCCTGCACAGCGCGCTGCCCCAACGCGCGCTGCACCTGGGCCTGACACTGCCGGTCGCGCGCGTGATCGTCGACCAGGCGCATTGCATCGCCACCGGCGGCAGCTTCGACAACGGGCTGCCGTTCTCGCTGTCCATGGGGTGCGGCACCTGGGGCCGGAACAACTTCTCGGACAACCTGAACTACCGGCACTACCTGAACATCACGCGGATCTCGCGGCCGATTCCCGAGCAGGTGCCCAGCGAGCGCGACATCTTCGGCGCGTTTTTCGACAAGTACGGTCCGTAATGAATCCGCCTGCCGCGACCGTGCGTGCGCTGGTCGACGCCAGTGCGGCGCGTTGGCCGGACGCGGTCTACGCGCTCGACGGCGAAGGCCAGCGCAGCATCAGCTTCGGTCAACTGGCGTTATCGTGCGACCAGGTTGCCCGCCTGCTGCGCGCCCACGGCTCGCAACCAGGCGACACCGTGTCGCTGGTCATGCCTAACGGCCTGATGACGCTGCAACTGCTGCTGGGCGCGATGGCCGGCGGCTGGTGCGTGAATCCGGTCAACCTGTTGTCGCAGCCCGAGCAGATGCGTTACGTGCTGGGCCACAGCGACTGCAGCATCGTGTTCGCGAGTCCGCAGTGGGAGCCGGTGGTGCGTCCGATGCTGGCCGGCCTCGGGCGGGCCGTCAGGCTGGTGGTGGTTGCAGCCGATGCGACGACGCTGGCCGGCACCGGCGCGCCGGGCCATGCCGGGGTCGAGCCAGATGCGCCCGTGCCTGCGGGCGACGCCGGGATGGCGCCCAATGTGTCTGTACCGGCGGGCGAGGCCGGCACCGGGTCCGATCCGCGTGTGCCTGCTGGCGACGCTGGCACCGCGTCCGGCGCGTTCACAGCAGCGGGCGACGCGTTGGCATTGCTGATGTACACCTCGGGCACCACCGGTGTGCCCAAGGGCGTGATGCTGAGCCAGTCGAACCTGGTCGCCAACGCGCTGGCGATCAGCGCCGAGCATGTCCTGACGCACCGCGACCGCGTGCTGGCGGTGCTGCCGCTGTACCACATCAACGCCTTCGCCGTGACGATGCTCGCGCCGCTGGCGCATGGCGGCAGCCTGGTGCTGCCGGCCAAGTTCTCGGCTGCGCGTTTCTGGGCGCAGGTCATCGCGCACCGATGCACCTGGATCAACCTGGTGCCGACGATGGTCTCGTACCTGCTCGAAGGCGAGGCACCGCAGCGCGCGCAGACGGCGCCCATCCGGTTCTGCCGCAGCGCGTCGGCCGCCTTGCCGCCCGAGCACCTGCGCGCGTTCGAACAGAAGTTCGGCATCGGCATCATCGAGACCATGGGGTTGACCGAGACGGCGGCGCCGGCATTCTCCAACCCGCTCGATCCGGCGCTGCGCAAGATCGGATCGGTGGGCCGCGCATCGGGCTGCGACGCGCGCGTGATCGACGCCAGCCTGGCGCCGGTGGCCGACGGACAGACCGGCGAGATCGCGGTCCGCGGCCCCAACGTGATGCGCGGTTATTACAAGGACGACGCGGCCACGCGCGCCGCCTTCACACCCGACGGTTGGCTGCGCACCGGTGACCTCGGCCACCGCGACGCGGACGGATTCTTCTTCGTCAGCGGCCGCATCAAGGAGCTCATCATCAAGGGCGGCGAGAACATCGCGCCGCGCGAGATCGACGAGGCGCTGCTGCGCCACCCGGCGGTGCTCGACGCGGCCGCCGTCGGCATCCCGGACCGGCACTACGGGCAGGAGATCATGGCCTGCGTGGTGCTGCGCCGCGGGCAGGTGGGCGACGAGGCTGCCTTGCGCGCGTTCTGCGTGGAGCAGCTCGGGCGCTACAAGACACCCAAGCTGATCCGGTTCGTCAGCGAGCTTCCGCGCGGCCCGTCGGGCAAGGTGCAGCGGCTCAAGCTGCTCGACCTGCCCGGCTGACCCGCACCACGACCACCACCACCGCCCCGCCATGCCGGCCGACGCCACCGAAGCGGAGTACGACTACATCGTCGTTGGCGCGGGCTCGGCGGGATGCACGCTGGCCGCTCGCCTGAGCGAGGACGCCGCGGCGCGGGTGTTGCTGCTCGAGGCCGGCCCGCCGGACCGCTCGTTCTGGATCCACCT
>JANMYG010000398.1:0-5240 GCA_031381865.1 Betaproteobacteria bacterium
CTTTGCCGCGACCAAGCTCGAACGCCATGCGGCGCCAGTGCGCAGGCTCGTAATGCCACAGGCAGCGCCCACTGCAGTTACCGCCTGCCGCGAGGCGCGCCAACGAGCGGTAGTTGGCAGTCGCGAATCAATGTCCGCAATGGGCCGAAAGCGGACCTCAAGACTTCTTACGCGTTGCACCGGTTGTGGGTCACGCTCAGCGCGGTGGGGTAACTGAGATGCCGGCCCCCCGCTGCCTGGCATTGACCGGCCCGACGGCGGCCGGCAAGACAACTGCGGCGATGGCCATCGCGCTGGCGCATCCGGTCGAAATCATCAGCGTCGATTCCGCTCTGGTCTATCTCGGGATGGACATCGGCACGGCCAAGCCATCCGCCGAGGAACTGGCGTCGGTGCCGCACCACTTGATCGATATCCGCGACCCGTTACACGCCTACAACGCGGCAGAATTCGTGCGCGACACGCAGCGCCTGGTGTCCGAGATCAACGCCCGCGGCAAACTGGCATTGCTGGTGGGCGGCACGATGCTGTATTTCAGGGCGCTGCTGCACGGTCTGCACGCCATGCCGCCGGCAGACCTGCAGGTCCGCGCCGCCATCGAACGCGAGGCGGCCGAGCTCGGCTGGCCGGCCATGCACGCCCAATTGCGACAGGTCGACCCGGTGACGGCGCAGCGCCTGCAACCACGGGACAGCCAACGCATCCAGCGTGCGCTGGAGGTGGCGCGCGTGTCGGGCCGTCCGATGAGCGACCTGCACCGCGACGACAAGACCACCACCGGCGAATCGCCATTCGCATCCATGCCCCTGGTGTCGCTCGAACCGCTGCAGCGCGCCTGGCTGCACGAGCGGATTGCACAACGATTTGACGCGATGCTGGCGGCCGGATTCCTGGACGAGGTGCGCGCCTTGCGCGCGCGCGGCGACCTCGACCCCGAGTTGCCCTCGATGCGATGTGTCGGTTACCGCCAGGCATGGGAAACGTTGGACGGCCGCTGGCCGATGTCCGAGTTGCGCGACAAGGGCGTATTCGCCACGCGCCAATTGGCCAAGCGCCAACTCACCTGGTTGCGCTCCATGCCTGCGCGGCACGTCGTCGCATGTGACGAGCCGGATGCCGGACGACAGGTGCTGGCCCTCGCGCTTGCGCTGACACAAGGCTTCGCATGAACGCCGTGCGGAGCTGCCCCAAACAAGTTCGCACCGCGGTGCGCGGCACGACGGTTCGTCTATGAGCATGGTGGTTGACCGGCTGCGCAAGAACTACGGCGAGGTCGCCGTATTCAACGACGTCTCGCTGCAGGTGCGGCGTGGCGAGTTCGTGGCCATCGTCGGCGAGTCCGGGGTGGGCAAGTCGACGCTGCTCAATTGCATGGCCGGCCTCGACAACTGGGATGCCGGCAGCGTGCAGCTCGACGGCGCCGACATTGGCGCGATGGACGACCGGCAGCGCGCCCACATGCGCCGGCACCGGATTGGTTTTGTGTTCCAGGCCTTCCACGTGTTGCCGCACCTGGACGTTGCGCAGAATGTGGCCCTGCCGTTGATGCTGCTGCACGGTGGTGACAAGGCGGCCGACCACCAGCGGGTGATGGCGATGCTCGACGCGGTGGGGCTGCACGGCCTGGAGCAGCGGCTGCCCCAGCAACTCAGCGGCGGGCAACTGCAACGCGTGGCGATCGCACGCGCCCTGGTACATCGCCCCGCCCTGCTGCTGGCCGACGAACCGACCGGCAACCTCGACCCGCAGACCGCGCTGAAGGTCATGGATGCGCTGGTCGGCCAGACCCGAGCGCATGGCGCCTCGATGGTGCTGGTCACGCATTCGCAAGCGGCCGCGGCGCGTGCCGACCGTGTTCTGCGGCTCACGGCGCACGGAATTTCTGACTGAAGGGGAATTTGGCGTCGGTGGCACCACGTCAGACCATTGGCGCATTTCTCGCCGCGGATGATCGCCCCGGCACCGACATGTATTCCAATGTAACGGCTCAAGAAATGGCGTCAAGCGCGGGCCTGTGCACAAAGTCTCGCTTTCAAGCACTGGCGCACATCGGCCTGCGACGGCCATGCCGCAGCCGCCTGCCCCACGCATCGCAGGTTGCACAGCGGGCAGGTGTTTTCTTTGCCGCAATGCTGCTGGCGCGTGCATGTTCCACGGCGGACCGAATACCAAATTGCGTTCGATCGACAAGATCCGTTCGGGCTGAGCCTGGCCCGCCCAGAGCTCAGGGTGAACGGTTTATATCATTGAACGCCAAGCGTACAAGGCATCACGCGCGCACAGCTCCGGCGGCCCGGCTGCCTATACTATCGGCTCGCCCCTGTTGCCCCCCATGCCATCGCCAACCCGTTCCCAATACGAAGACTTCATGCGCCACGTGTTCCTGCATGGCGCACGCAAGGCCGACCGCACCGGCACCGGGACCCGCAGCGTATTCGGTTACCAGATGCGTTTCGACCTGAACGAGGGGTTTCCGCTCGTGACCACCAAGAAGGTGCACTTGCGCTCGATCATCCAGGAGTTGTTGTGGTTCCTCAGCGGCTCCTCGAACAACCGATGGCTCAAGGAGCGCGGCGTTTCGATCTGGGACGAATGGGCCGGCGCCGACGGGGAACTCGGCCCGGTCTACGGCGTGCAGTGGCGCAGCTGGCCGACCGCGGATGGCGGCCACATCGACCAGATCGCCGAGGTGATCAAGAACCTCAGGACCAACCCCGACTCGCGCCGCATCATCGTGAGTGCGTGGAACGTGGCCGACCTCGGCAAGATGGCGCTGATGCCGTGCCACGCGTTCTTCCAGTTCCATGTCGCGCCTTCATCTGCCGCGGGTGAACCCGCACGCCTGAGCTGCCAGTTGTACCAGCGCAGCGCGGACATCTTCCTGGGGGTTCCTTTCAACATCGCCAGTTACGCCCTGCTCACGCACATGGTGGCGCAGCAGTGCGACCTGGCGGTCGGCGACTTCATCTGGACCGGCGGCGACTGCCACATCTACGACAACCACCACCAGCAGGTCGAGTTGCAGCTCGGCCGCGCGCCGTTCCCGTATCCCGCGCTTCGCATCCGGCGCCGGCCGCCATCGATCTTCGACTACGCATATGAAGACTTCGAGGTGCTTGACTACCAGTGCCACGCGGCCATTGCTGCGCCGGTTGCGGTCTGAGTGGCGGCGACGCTGTTGCATCCCGTGATGCGGATCAACCTGATTTATGCCCGCGCCCGCAATGGCGTGATCGGCCGCAACAACACGCTGCCATGGCACCTGCCCGAGGACCTGGCGCACTTCAAGCGCCTCACCGCCGGATGTCCGGTGATCATGGGGCGCAAGACCTGGGACTCGCTGCCACCCCGGTTCCGTCCGCTGCCGGGGCGCCGCAACCTGGTGGTGACACGCCAGCGCCACTGGAGCGCGGACGGCGCCATTGCGACATTGAGCCTGCAGCACGCGCTCGACCTATGCGCCGCGTCGAACCCGACCGCCGCGGAGGTATGGATCACCGGAGGCGCCGAACTGTATGCGCAGGCCAGCGCGTTGGCGCACCGTGCCGTCGTCACCGAGCTCGCGCAGGACTTCGAAGGAGACGCTTTCGCGCCGCAACTCGGCCTAGGCTGGGTAGAGACCGGGCGCGAAGACCACCAGTCGAACAACGGAATGCAGTTTGCATTCGTCACCTACATCAACAACAGCCTTTTGAAGGAATCCTGACATGTCCGGACACGGTTTTCACGTACATGGCCCGCACGACCACGAGCTGGAACACGCGGCGCAAGGTGGCCATGACAAGCACGAACAAGGTGGCGGCATGATCGCCCAGATCGCAGTGATCACGGCCATCATCGCGACGGTAGGCGCGATCTTTTCCTACATGGGCGGCGCCACACAGGCCAATGCCGGCCTGTACAAGAACAATGCCGCACTCAGGAAGACCGAGGCTTCCAACCAATGGAATTACTTCCAGGCCAAGAGCACCAAGCAGGCGCTGGCGGAACTCGCGCGCGATTTGGCCGCGGACGACAAGAAGCCGACCTACCAGTCCAAGGTGGACCGGTATGAAAAGGAAAAAGGCGAGATCAAGTCGGTGGCCGACAAGCTGGAAGCCGATGCGCTGCAGTGGGACAAGCAAAGCGACGAGCAGATGCACCAGCACCACCGCTGGGCGCAGGCGACCACCGTGCTGCAGATCGCGATCGCGCTGGCGGCGATTGCATTGTTGACGCGCAAGAAGTGGTTCGAGTACGCGATGTTCGGCCTCGCGGGGGTCGGGCTTCTGATCGGCGGTCTGGCCACACTGCATTACTGAATCGGCAGCACTCGCAGAACGCGACCCGGCATAAGGGACAACCGTGAAACTCGCCACCTGGAACATCAATTCACTCACCGTGCGCCTGCCGCAGGTGCTGGAGTGGCTGGCCAGCAACCCCGTGGACGTGCTCGCGCTGCAGGAAATCAAGCTGACCAACGACAAGTTCCCCGCAGCGGAATTCGCAGGCGCCGGATACCAGGCCCAGTGCTTCGGACAGAAGACCTACAACGGCGTCGCGCTGCTGTCCAAATCGGCGGCAACCGATGTGGTTCGCAACATCCCGGGGTTCGCGGACGATATGGCGCGCGTCATCAGCGCGACGGTCGATGGTGTGCGCGTCATCGGCGCTTATGTTCCCAACGGGCAGGCGCCCGGCAGCGACAAGTTCGAATACAAGATGCACTGGTTGCGCGCCCTGCGCGAATGGGTGCGCACCGAACTGGCGCAACACCCCAAACTGGTGCTGATGGGCGACTACAACATCACCTTCGACGACGCCGACGTGTGGGACCCGGTGGGACTGAAGGACACCATCCACTGCACCGAAGAAGAACGCTACCAGCTGCGCGCCCTGGTGGCGCTGGGCCTGACCGACGCTTACCGCCTGTTCCAACAGGCTCCCAAGAGTTACAGCTGGTGGGACTACCGCGACTTTGCGTTTCGCCGCAACCGGGGGCTGCGCATCGACCATATCCTGGTTAGTGCGGCGCTGGTGCCGTTGGTCCGGGCCTGCGCGATCGACAAGCTGCCGCGCAAGAACGAGCGCCCGAGCGACCACGCACCGGTGGTGTTGGAACTGGCAGAAGCTCCCGCCGCCTGATCCCGGCTGCTCCAGGCCGGGGTGCTGGACGCTTGCGGGGGATGGCGTTGCGCCCACGCGGGCGCCGTGGTCAGGGAGCCGGTATGAACTTGCCGTCCTTGATGGTGATCAGGATC
>JANMYG010000843.1:0-7467 GCA_031381865.1 Betaproteobacteria bacterium
GGGTGGGTGTCGCGGGTCTCGCGTTTGGCCATCGCGCGCTGGCGCTCGCGCACCAGGTCGTCGTAGAAGATGAATTCGTCGCAATTCGCGACCAGCAGGTCGGAGGTGGATTGCTTGACACCGACGCCGATCACCTGCTTGGCGTTTTCGCGCAGCTTGGAAACCAGCGGCGAGAAGTCCGAATCTCCGCTGATGATGACGAACGTGTTGACGTGCGCCTTGGTGTAGCACAGGTCCAGCGCATCGACCACCATGCGGATGTCGGCCGAATTCTTGCCCGACTGGCGCACGTGCGGAATCTCGATCAGCTCGAAGTTGGCCTCGTGCATCGTGGCCTTGAACGCCTTGTAGCGGTCCCAGTCGCAATAGGCCTTCTTGACCACGATGCTGCCCTTGAGCAACAGGCGCTCGAGGATCGGCTTGATGTCGAACTTGTCGTAGTTGGCATCGCGCACGCCGAGCGCGACATTCTCGAAGTCGCAGAAAAGCGCCATGCTGACGCTGTCGACCGGTGAAGCCATAGTGTTCTCCAATAAATTGCCGACGCCGATCATCACACACAAGCCGGCCAGCGCACGTAAGCCGATGCCCCGTCGTGCGCCACCCTGCTGCTAGACTGGCCGCCACATGAAAGAGCCGCGCTACGCATGGGTCGTCGTCTGGGGAGCGTTCTTCAGCATGGCGGTCATCTTCGGCGTGTCGTATTCCTTTGCCGCCTTCTTCGGTTCGTTCGCGGCCGAATTCTCGGCGACGCGGGCCGACGTGGCGCTGGTGTTCGGAATTTGCGGCCTGATCTATTTCGTGCTGGGTGTCGGCGGCGGCATGCTGGCGGACCGCTTCGGCCCGCGCGTCGTGGCGTGCGCCGGCATGGTGTGCATCGCCGGGGGCCTGTTCGCCACCAGCCTGGCGCATTCGATGGCGACCGTCTACCTGAGTTACGGGGTCGGCATCGGCATCGGCATCGCCCTGGTCTACACACCGTCGATCGCCTGCGTGCAGCCCTGGTTCACGCGCCGTCGCGGCCTGGCGGCAGGCATTGCCAGCGCCGGCATCGGTGCCGGCACGCTGGTCGTGCCGCTGCTCGCGACGGTCGCCATCAACTGGGTGCAGTGGCGCGACGCGTTGCGGCTGCTGGCCCTGGGTGTACTGGTGGTCGGCCTGGGCGCCAGCCTGCTGCTGCGCCGCGCACCGTCCTCCGCCGGCTCGCCCAGCGCACCGGCGAGCGGAAAGACATTGCGCCAGGCGCTGCATAGCCCCGGCTTCTGGTGGTTGTACCTGTCCGCGGTGACCGCCGCACCAACCATGTTCATCCCGTTCGCCCATGTGTCGGCCGCGGCGCGCGACCTCGGGGTAGGCGACGCGCGGGCGGTGGGCCTGGTGGGCCTGATCGGGGTCGGCAGCCTGGTCGGACGTTTTGCCATTGGGGCGCTGGCCGACCGGATGGGGCGCAACCGCACCCTGGTGCTGATGCAACTGTCCATGGGTGCCTCGTGCGTGTTGTGGGGCGCGGCGCAGGGTTATCCGGCGCTGGCGCTGTTCGCGCTGTGGTTCGGCCTGAGTTACGGCGGCATCGTGTCGCTGCTGCCGGCGCTGTGCATGGACCTGTTCGGCGCCCGCGCGGTGTCCAGCATCATCGGCATGTTGTACACCGGCGCTGCGCTGGGCAACCTGCTGGGGCCGGTGGTGGCCGGCGCGGTATTCGACCGGACCGGTAGCTACGGCCCGGTCATCTGGGGCTGCATCGCCCTGTCGGGCCTGGCCACGCTGGCCTCGGCGCGGCTGGTCGGGTTGCGCCAGGCCGCGTACTGAACGCCCGAAGGCCCGCGCGCCGGGCGCGCACCGTCCGGTCATCCATTCAGCGCGTCTTCGCCATCCGCCGCAGCCCCCGGCCGGCAGCACGCCCCGCATCGCGCATCGCCTCGAACTGCAAAAGCACCATCATGCGGGGCGTCACGACGCCACCACCCGCAACACCTCGTTCCCATAGGCTTCCAGCTTCTTGGCCCCGATACCGCTGATGCCCTGCAGGTCGTCGAGCGACTGTGGCACGCGCTGCGCGATAGCGGCGAGCGTGGCATCGTGGAAGATTACGTAGGCGGGCAGGTTGTGCGCGCGCGCGACCTCGGCGCGCCAATCGCGCAGCGCCGCGTAGCGCGACTGCGCGGCATCGTCCAGCGGCACCGGCGCCCTCGGCACAACGAGGCCCTTGGCCGCCGGCGCCTTGGCGGCGGCACCGCGGCGCGCCCTCTGGCCTGCCGGCGCCGAGGCCGAAGCGCGCAGCTGCACCTGCACCTCGCCCTTGAGCACGGCGCGCGACGCAGGCGTGAGCTTGAGCGTGTTGAAAGCCTGCGCATCGACACTGACCGCATTGATGGCGATCAGCTGGCGCAGGACGCCGCGCAACTGCTGCTCGCTGAACGACGAACCGACGCCGAAGGTGCTCAGACCCGCATGCCCGTGCTGGGCGATCTTGTCGGTGTTCCTGCCGCGCACGATGTCCATGATGTGGCCGGCGCCGAAGCTGATGCCGCTGGCCTGTTGCACCCGGTAGATGGTGCTCAGCAGCTTGCGCGCCGCGTCGGTGCCGTCCCATACCTGGGCCGGAAAAAGGCAGTTGTCGCAGTTGGCGCACATGACCCCGGCGCTGCGCGCGTCGTCCCATGGTTGCTCGCCGCCGTCCCCGCGTTGGGGCGGCCCGGCCACGGGGGTGGACCCGGCGTGGCGTGCGGCGTAGCTTTCGCCGAAATACTGCAGCAGGCGCACCCGCCGGCAGTCGGTCGCTTCGGCCAGCCCCAGCAACGCGTCGAGCTTGCCGCGCAGGATCTGCTTGAATTCATCGCCGGCCGGGCTCTCGTCGATCATGCGGCGCTGGTTCACCACGTCCTGCAGGCCATAAGCCATCCAGGCGTCGGCCGGGGCGCCGTCGCGCCCGGCGCGGCCGGTTTCCTGGTAATAGGCCTCGATGTTCTTGGGCATGTCCAGGTGCGCGACGAAGCGCACGTCGGGTTTGTCGATACCCATGCCGAACGCGATGGTCGCCACCATGATGACGCCTTCGTCACGCAGGAAACGGTCCTGGTTGGCCTGGCGCACGCGGGCATCGAGCCCGGCGTGGTAGGGCAACGCGTCCATGCCCTCCTGGCACAGGGTTTCGGCGATCTCCTCGACGCGTTTCCTAGACTGGCAATAAACGATGCCGGCGTCGCCCAGGTGCTCGTCCTGGATGAAACGCAGCAACTGGGCGGTTGCATCCTTCTTCTCGACGATCGTGTAGCGGATGTTGGGCCGGTCGAAACTGCTGACAAATTCGCGCGCATCCTGCAATTGCAGCCGCTCCACGATATCCACCTTGGTCAGCGCGTCGGCGGTGGCGGTAAGCCCGATCCGCGGCACGCGCGGATAACGTTCGTGCAGCACCGTCAGCGCGCGGTATTCGGGCCGGAAGTCGTGCCCCCACTGGCTCACGCAGTGGACCTCGTCGATCGCGAACAGGCCGAGCAGACCCTGTTGGTACAACGCGTCGAGCTGGGCCAGGAAACGCGCCGTCGTGACGCGCTCCGGGGCGGCGTACAGCAGCGTGAGGTCGGCTCGCACCAGCCGGCGCTCCACCTGCGCGGCATCCTCGCCCGACAGGCTGGAGTTCAGGAACGCCGCGCTCACGCCGGCTTCGGCCAGCGCGCCCACCTGGTCGTGCATGAGCGCGATCAGGGGCGAGATCACTATGGCCACGCCGTGCCCGGCGCGTTGGCGCACGATCGCCGGTATCTGGTAACACAGCGACTTGCCGCCGCCGGTGGGCATCAGCACCAGCGCGTCGCCCCCTGCCACGACGTGTTCGATGATCTCCTGCTGCGGACCTCTGAAGGCCCGGAAACCGAAGACCTCGAGCAGGATTTCCCCGGGCGAGGACGCGCGCGGCACCCGCACCACGGAGTCTGGCGCCAGGACGGGCGCCATCAGCAACGCCGTCCGCATGGTGGCGGGCAACGGGTCGTGGCGGCGGCCAGGTGCAGGATCATGCCGCTATTGTCCAGCACACCGGGCGCCGGGCGCGCTGCGGCATGGATCAGGCCGGTTTTGCCACCCCCTGAAGTAAACTGGAACGCTGGCCGCGGTCCCGGTGTGGCCAGGGCAATCAAGGAAAGGCGGGGGTGGATGACCGTGTCGCTTCATCGGCTGCTGTGCCTGTGCGCCGCTCTCTGGCTCGGCCTGGTGCCGGCGCACGCCAAACGCGTCGCGCTGGTCATCGGCAACGACAACTACCTGCAGGTGACGAAACTCGAAAAGGCCGGCAACGACGCCGAGGCGATGGCGCGTGAACTCGCGGCGGCGGGCTTCGAAGTGACAAAACACCGCGACCTGCCGTTCAAGCAGATGGTGGTGGCGTTCGAGAGCTTTTTCGACAAGGTCAAGGGCGGCGACCAGGTCACCGTGTTCTATGCCGGCCACGGCGTGCAGACCGACCGTGGCAGCTACCTGCTGCCGATCGATATCGAAGGCGAGACGCAGTCCCAGATCGAGAAGACATCCTATTCCGTCAACGGCCTGCTGGAGGAGCTCGACCGGATCAAGCCGCAGTTCAGCCTGTTGATCGTCGATGCCTGCCGCGACAATCCGCTGCGTTCGCGTGGCCGCACCATCGGCATCGCGCGCGGCCTCAACGCACCGGACCTGGCCAAGGGGCAGATGGTGATCTTTTCCGCGGGCAAGAACCAGCGCGCGCTGGACGCGCTGGGCGCCAGGGACACCAACCCCAACGGCGTATTTACACGCGAGTTCGTGGCACGCATGCGCCGGCCGGGCGTGAGCGTCGAGTCGCTGGCGATCGAAGTCAAGAATTCGGTCGAGCAGCTCGCGCGCACCATCGACCACGACCAGCGGCCGCTGATCGTCAACGACTCGACCGGCGACTTCTACTTCTTTGCGCCGACCCAGTCGGGCGCGACTGGCGCCAGCCCGCCCGCGCCGGTGGCCGCTGAAGCCCTGCGCGAGGACCAGTTCTGGCAGGACACCAAGGCGCCCGACAACATCGAGGGTTACCAGGCCTACCTGGGCACCTACCCGAACGGCCGCTACGCCGGCCTGGCGCGCGCGAACATTTCCCGCCTCAACGCGCGCGCGGCGGGGGAGCCGGCCGCGATGCCGGCACCGACGGCGAATGCCGCCCCGGCGCCGGCAGCGGCGCGGCCGGCCGGGTCGGATGCGCGCGCAAGCGCTGCTGGCGCCGCGCGTGGCAACCAGGCTGGCCCCGACGCAAGCGCTGCAGCGGCGTCCAGCAGCGGCGGCGGCAGCGCCGCCGGGCCCGGCGCCGCAGGCGCCACCAGCAGGGCCGACCCCGCGGGTGGCAACACCAGAACCCGGACCAGCTACACACTGGCCAACGGCGACAAGTACGAAGGCGACACGGTCGGGGCGATCCGAACCGGCCAGGGCAAGTACCAGTTTGCCAATGGCGACCGGTACGAGGGTTCCCTGGTCGACAACAGCTTCAGCGGCAAGGGCGTGATGAGCTTCGCTTTCGGGGACCGTTATGAGGGCGACTACCTGCGCGGGGCCAAACACGGGCAGGGCGCGTACGTGTTTGCCAACAAGGACCGGTATGAAGGCGGTTATGCCAACAACCTGTTCGAGGGAAAAGGCTCCTTCATTTATGCAAGCGGCGAGCGTTACGACGGTGACTTCGCGCGTGGCGTCAAACATGGCCTGGGGGTGTACCGCTTCGCCAATGGCGAACGTTACGAGGGCAACTATGTCGACAACCTCTTCGACGGGGCGGGCAGCTACCTGTACGCGAGCGGCGACCGTTTTGAAGGCGAATATCGGCGCGGCGTCAAGCAGGGGCAGGGCTCCTACCGCTTTGCCAACGGAGACCGCTACGAGGGCAGTTTTGTCAACAACCTGTTCAACGGCAAGGGCAAGTTGTTCCTGGCCAGCCGCGACCGCTACGAGGGGGATTTCCGCGACAACGTCAAGGACGGCGCAGGCGTGCATTTCTTCGCCAACGGCGACCGCTACGAAGGTTCGTTCCGGGGCGGGGCGCAAAGCGGCGCCGGCACCCATTTCTATGCCAACGGCGACAAGTACGTCGGGGCCTTCGAAGCCGGCCTGCGGCATGGCCGCGGCACGTACCATTTCGCCAATGGCCAGACCAGGGAACTCGAGTTCGTCAAGGGCACGGAGAAAACCAATTGAAACCCCAGCACTACACGCGCGGCAATGCCCTGAGCGCCATCCTGCAGCGGCGTATCGCCATCCTGGACGGCGCCATGGGCACCATGATCCAGCGTTTCCGGCTCGGCGAGGCGCAGTACCGCGGCGAGCGCTTCAAGGATTTCCACAAGGACGTGAAAGGCAACAACGAGCTGCTGTCGCTGACCCGCCCGGACGTGATTGCCGACATCCATGAAAGTTATCTGGCCGCCGGGGCCGACCTGGTGGAAACCAACACCTTCGGCGCCACCAGCGTGGCCCAGGCCGATTACGACATGGCGCATCTCGCGCGCGAGATGAACCTGGCATCGAGCCGTCTGGCGCGTGTCGCCTGCGACAAGTTCTCCACACCCGAGCAGCCGCGGCTGGTCGTCGGCGCGCTCGGGCCCACGCCCAAGACCGCGAGCATCAGCCCGGACGTGAACGATCCCGGCGCGCGCAACGTCACTTTCGAGCAATTGCGGGCGGCCTACTTCGAGCAGGCCAGCGCGCTGATCGAAGGCGGCAGCGACGTGCTGCTGGTGGAGACCATCTTCGTCTCCCTCAATGCCAAGGCGGCGCTGTTCGCGATCGACGAGGTGTTCGAGGCCACCGGCGAGCGCCTGCCGCTGATCATCAGCGGCACCGTCACCGACGCGTCCGGCCGCATCCTGAGCGGCCAGACCGTCACCGCCTTCTGGTACAGCGTGCGCCACGCCCGGCCGCTGGCGGTCGGTCTGAACTGCGCGCTGGGCGCCGCGTTGATGCGGCCCTACATCCAGGAACTGCACCGCGTGGCAGGCGACACCTACATCAGTTGTTACCCCAACGCCGGCCTGCCCAACCCGATGTCGGAGACCGGCTTCGACGAGACGCCCGAAGTGACCTCGCGCTTGCTGCGCGAATTCGCCGAGCAGGGCCTCGTGAACATCGTCGGCGGCTGCTGCGGCACCACGCCGGAGCACATCGGCGCCATCCGCGCGGCGGTCAGCCCGCTGGCTGCGCGCGCGCTGCAGCGCAGTTTTTTCTACAAGGAAGCGGCCTAGACCATGTCTGTTGAGATCCCCCGGGAAACGAATTCTGCGTACCCTGAGCCTGCCAAGGCGCGCGGAAGCCTCGACGCTTCGGCTGGCGCAGAACCGACCGAGCCCGGCGTGCACCCGACCGGGGGTGCTGGTGCGGCCATGCCCCCGATGCTGCTCAGCGGCCTGGAGCCGGTGGCGATCGGCGCCGATGCCCTGTTCGTCAACATCGGCGAACGCACCAACGTGACCGGCT